>CAYFUQ010000002.1:0-123522 GCA_964346415.1 uncultured Proteiniphilum sp. | reverse complement strand
TTTTGCTGCACTGTCAGTACCGATTTTGTTGCATTTCTAATTACTTGTTACAAAAGTGTTGTTGTTTTTGTTTACTAACCTCAAAGATAACACTTTGCACCCATTTTTTTATTGTCTTTTATCTGTTTTGTGAATTTTTCGGGCTAAATTGGTATCATTCAAAGTAAAGACCGAGTAAATTTTAAAATTTACTCGGTCTTCTTATACAATTATGTATATATTTCTATAGTCCTAATTCATCTTCTACAGTTTTAAGCTCTGCTGATTTATCAACTCCAAGCATGCTTAAGTTGTAATATACGTTTCTTAATTTCATCAGAGCAGAATCTATTTCTGATTTATCTGCACCCCTATCTCTGAGAAGCTGTGTATAGTTCTCTAAATATGGTAATGAAACCTGATAAAACTCTAGTACCTTTTTGTCATTTTCCAATACTACTTGACGATCACTGATTGTTGCTGTTTCTTCTTTTATGTTTTGTGCCTGCAAAATATAATTAACTGCCAACGCTTCTAAGGCTCTTTCACAACCAGCATCTTGTTGTAGCGCCTTTTTATATTCTTCTTCTGCACCTTTATAGTCACCAGACTCTGCCATTAATGCGCCCTTTACACTGTTTAGATCACATGCGTTTGATGGGTCATTTTGTATTGCAGTATCAAGATACTCCATTGCTTTTTGGTTATCTCCTTGGCGTATAAATACATTTACCAAGTTTGGTGTGAAGTATTTACTTTTAGGAAATCTTTCAGAACCTTCATACAATGTCTCAATATATTTAGCTGTATCTCCCATCTGCATATACTCACTTGCTAAAAGCTCATAGATATCGCTTTCCTGAAAAGCACTATTCTCAATAAATGGTTCTTTAGCAGCTCTTTTTAGCATTGCTATTGCTCTATTGTGATCTTCAGATTGAATAGCAGTAATAATGGCGTAATACTTAATTGTTTGATATGTGCTGTCTAACACAAAAGGTTCTTTTTCACCTTCAAACATTGGTAGAGTCGGGATATTCCAATAAGTTTCGAAGAAGTCAGTAGCTTTTTTATAATCATTTTTTTCATTATAAAAAACTCCACCATTAATAAAGAATGGATGGTTAGCTTTAAATTTAGCTATAATATCCTTTCTATATCTATTTCTAACTCTGCCTTTTTCATTAGGTAGTTCTCCTAATTCATCAGCTTTTAAGTACGGCTCGTATGATTCCATAAGACCGTCAAACATTACTTGTTGATTGACATTTTTTCCCAACATCTCATTGGTACGCTCATTATCAAAAGCTTTGTCGCCAATGTCGCCATATATTTTCCATGTTTCAGCATCGTTTGCTGTTTCAGGATTTTCAATGGCTTGTTTAATTAGAGTACGTGCTTCGTTTAGGTCATTGCTGCCTAATGCTCTTTTAGCATCACGCACAGCAGACTTTTGTGCAAAAACAGATGTTGCAGCAAAAAGTGTCAATGCGGTAAATAATAATAACTTTTTCATTACTTGCATAATTTAAAATTTCAATTTTGATTCTCTTTAAATTTGTTTTATACTATATATGACTGCAAAATTACAAATAGTTTAACAATAACAATGAGTTATTCCATTACGCTTTCTGTTGAGTCAACATTGTTTTCATCATTTTCATTATCTTCGTCGTCTCGATCCACTTTGGTAACAGATGCAATTTCATCGTTTCTCTTTTCAAGATTAATCAGTCTTACGCCTTGCGTGGTTCTTCCCATTATGCGAATATCTGATATATTTAATCTAATTGTAACACCAGATTTATTGATAATCATCAAATCATCTTTATCAGAAACGCTCTTGATAGCAATCAGTTTACCGGTTCTTTGTGTTACATTAAGTGTCTTAACACCTTTACCACCCCTATATGTTACTCTGTAAATTTGTTCACCATCTTCATCGTTTATCAAAGTTCTCTTGCCAAATCCTTTTTCTGAAACCACTAATATAGATTTTTCTGTAGTTTCGGGATCAAGACCAACCATACCTACAACATAATCATCATCACTGCTTAGTCTCATTCCTCTTACACCTGTTGCAGTTCTACCCATAGGCCTAACATTCGTTTCATGGAATCTTACTGCTCGTCCATTTCTTGTAGCCATAATAATGTCTCGGCTTCCATCTGTGAGTCTTACACCAATTACACTGTCGTCTTCACGTAGTCCTATTGCAATAACACCATTTTGTCGAGGTCTAGAATAAGCTTCCAACAACGTTTTCTTAACATATCCTTTTGCTGTAACGAATAATAGATAGTTAGAGTTTATATACTCTTGATCTTCTAGTGAAGTAACTCTTATAAAGGCAGTTATTGAATCATCAGAATCTATATTAAGTAGATTTTGCACGGCTCTTCCTTTAGACTGTCTTGTACCTTCAGGTATTTCAAATACACGCATCCAATAACATTTTCCCTTTTGAGTAAAGAAAATCATATAGTTATGATTTGTGGCAGGATATATATATTCTACAAAATCCTCGTCTCGAGTTTGAGAACCTCTGGCCCCTACCCCTCCTCTGTGTTGTGCTCTAAATTCAGACAATGGGGTTCGCTTAATATATCCTAAGTGAGAAATTGTTATAATCATTTCATCATCAGAATAGAAGTCTTCAGGATTAATTTCCTCAGAGGCATAAACAATCTCAGATCTTCGCTCATCTCCATATTTATCTCTTATTTCAATAAGTTCATTTTTGATGATTTCCATACGTAAATCCTCGTTGTTCAATATATCGTTCAGGTGTGTGATTAGTTTCTGAAGCTCTTCATATTCAGCGCGCAGTTTATCTTGCTCCAAACCTGTTAGTTGTCTTAATCGCATCTCAACAATTGCACGTGCTTGAATATCACTCAGTTCAAATCGTTCTATTAATCGTTGAATAGCTTCTTGGGGACTTGAGGAGCCTCTGATTATAGCAATAACTTCATCTATATTGTCAGATGCAATTATTAGTCCACTTAGAATATGTGCTCTTTCTTCAGCTCTGCGCAATTCAAACTGGGTTCTTCGAATCACAACCTCATGACGATGTTCAACGAAATACTCAATCATTTGTTTCAGGTTAAGCATCATAGGGCGCCCTTTAACCAAAGCAATATTATTAACACTGAAAGATGATTGTAATGCAGTATATTGGTAAAGTTTGTTAAGGACTACATTTGCATTTGCATCTCTTTTAACATCTACAACAATGCGCATTCCCTGACGGTCAGATTCGTCGTTAACATTAGAAATTCCTTCAATTCTTCTGTCACTTACTAAATCAGCAATATGTTTTATTAATTCTGCTTTATTTACTAAATAAGGAATCTCAGATATAATTATCTGATTGTGGTTTTTCTCTGTCTCAATTTCTGCCTTTCCACGAATCACAACTCGTCCTCTACCAGTTTGGAAAGCATCCAACACACCTTGATAGCCATATATATAACCACCTGTCGGGAAGTCCGGGGCTTTGATATAATGTGTAAGTTCTGTTATTGAAATCTCATTATTGTTGATATATGCAATAGTTCCGTCAATACATTCTGTTAGATTATGGGGAGCCATATTTGTAGCCATACCTACAGCAATTCCAGATGCACCATTTATTAAAAGATTGGGGATTCTGGTTGGTAATACAGTTGGCTCATTTATGGTGTCGTCGAAGTTGAGTTGAAAATCTACAGTATCTTTTTCAATATCACGTAGCATTTCCTCAGATAGCTTATTGAGTCTTGCTTCAGTATATCGCATAGCTGCAGGGCTATCACCATCAACACTACCCATGTTACCCTGTCCATCTACTAATGTATATCTCATGCTCCAATCTTGTGATAAACGCACCATGGCATTATATACGGACGAGTCGCCGTGGGGGTGAAATTTACCTAAAACTTCACCAACAATTCTCGCTGATTTCTTGTGTGGTTTATCAGAAGTGTTGTTTAACTCTGACATTCCGTATAGAATTCTACGATGGACGGGTTTGAACCCATCTCTCACATCGGGTAATGCACGTGATACAATAACGGACATCGAATAGTCGATGTACGCAGATTTCATTTCGTCTTCAATGTTAATTTTAATGACTCTGTCTTCTTGGTCAATCATATTTCAAAGTATTTTATACTTAATAGTATATTTAATATAGTTCTGTATTTCAGTATGTTAATTGTATTTTGTATTTTGTTATAAATAACACACTAAGGTACTGCTTTTTTGCGATTTAACAAAGAATATATATGATATTTTCTTCAACTTTACTGGTTATATGGCTTTCGAATATCCTATATAAAATGTTGTTTGCAATAAAATTTAAAAGATAAAAACTGTCATGCAAAGATGCAATGACAGCTTTTATCAAGTATTTGTAAAGCGACTTAACGTCCGTGACAGTTTTTATATTTCTTTCCACTACCACATGGACATGGCTCATTTCTTCCTACTTTCTTTTCCACTCTAACAGGCTCAAGTTTTCTTTCTTGTTGTTGTGGCGCTCCTTCCGGAGAGGACATTTCTGTAACTTCGTCTTTTTGAGTTCTATATTTGCTATAATCAGTTTTTTGTTCAGGTGCTGCTTTTTGAACACTCCTCGGATCTTGAATAGGAATTTGCCCACGCATAAGAACTGAAACAGATTTAGAGTTTACATCTTCGACCATCACTTTAAACAAGTTGAAAGATTCAAGTTTATAGATTAGCAATGGATCTTTTTGCTCGTAACTTGCATTTTGAACTGACTGACGTAGGTCGTCCATCTCACGCAAATGTTCCTTCCAGGCCTCATCAATTGTATGAAGTAAAATAGATTTCTCAAATGATTTCACTAACTCTTTAGATTCCGATTCATATGCTTCCTTCAGATTAGTAGAAATGTTATATACCTTTTTTCCGTCTGAAATAGGAATTAGAATATTTTCATACAGTGCACCTTGTTGTTCATATACATCCTTAATCACAGGATTTGCTATTTCTGCCAATCTTTCTGTCTTGCGCTTAAAAGAAGATATCGCTGCTTTAATAACTTTATCGGATTGTTCATTAACTTTCATATTCTTAATTTCCTCTTCCGAAAAAGGAATGTCAAGAGCCATAATTCTGAAAAGTTCAAGTTTCATGCTTTCATAATCATCAGCATTATTTTCAACGATGGCTGCAGCAGTGTCTGTAATCATGTTAGCAACGTCGTTTTCTATTCTTTCACCAATTAAAGCATGGCGACGACGTTTATAAATAACCTCACGTTGTGAGTTCATAACATCATCATATTCAAGAAGACGTTTACGAATTCCAAAGTTGTTTTCCTCTACTTTCTTTTGAGCGCGTTCTACAGACTTATTAAGCATATCATGTTCAAGCATATCACCCTCCTTAAAGCCCATTCGGTCCATAAGGCCTGATATCCTTTCTGTAGCAAAAAGTCGCATTAAGTCATCTTCCAGAGAAACAAAGAAAACTGATGATCCGGGGTCGCCCTGACGGCCGGCTCGACCACGCAACTGTCTGTCAACTCGTCGGCTTTCATGTCGCTCGGTGCCGATAATTGCCAAACCTCCAGCTTCTTTTACTTTAGTAGTAAGCTTAATGTCAGTACCACGACCAGCCATATTGGTTGCTATAGTTACCATTCCCTCCTGACCGGCATTTGCTACAATTTCTGCCTCTCGCTGATGAAGTTTAGCATTAAGTACGTTGTGTTTGATTTTTCTCATACTTAACATTCGGCTTAACAACTCTGATATCTCTACAGATGTTGTACCTACTAACACTGGTCGGCCTTCAGCAATAATATCTTCAACCTCTTGAATGATTGCCGTATATTTTTCACGCTTGGTCTTATATATACGGTCATTCATATCGTTTCTCAAAATTGGTCTGTTGGTAGGTATTACAACCACATCAAGCTTATAGATATCCCAAAGTTCTCCTGCCTCCGTCTCTGCCGTTCCTGTCATCCCGGCAAGCTTGTTATACATTCTGAAATAATTCTGTAATGTAATAGTTGCAAAAGTTTGTGTAGCTGCCTCAACTTTAACACGTTCTTTGGCTTCAATTGCCTGATGAAGACCATCTGAATATCGACGACCTTCCATTATACGACCTGTTTGCTCATCAACAATTTTAACCTTATTGTCAATTACAACATACTCATCATCTTTTTCAAATAATGTATATGCCTTTAATAATTGATTAATGGTATGAACTCGTTCTGATTTAATTGCATAATTTTGAAGCAATTCATCTTTTTTTGTTGCCTTCTCTTCTTCAGATATTTGCATATTATCCAGTTCTGCAAGTTGAGATGCAATATCGGGCAAGACAAAGAATTGAGGATCATCACTATTTCCTGTCAATAAATCAATACCTTTATCTGTCAGCTCAATACTGTTTTGCTTCTCATCTATGACGAAATACAGAGGGTCGGTCACTATATGCATATTTCTGGATTGTTCTTGCATATAAAATTCTTCTGTTTTAATCATAGTTGCTCTTATCCCATGTTCACTGAGGTATTTAATGAGTGGGTTATACTTTGGCATACCTTTATATGAGCGAAATAAAAGTAATGCTCCTTCTTCCTGCTCTTTTTTATCGTCAGAAGACATTTTTGATTTGGCATCGGCAAGTAGTCTGGTTGTAAGGTCTCTTTGTATTTTAACAAGATGTTCTACTTTAGGTCTAAAATCTTCAAATAGCTGGTCGTCCCCTTTTGGTACTGGTCCTGAGATAATGAGGGGTGTTCTGGCATCATCTATTAATACAGAGTCAACCTCGTCAACTATAGCATAGTTGTGTGTACGCTGAACTAAATCCTTAGGTGAAATGGCCATGTTATCACGCAGATAGTCAAAGCCAAATTCATTGTTTGTTCCAAAAGTGATATCTGCATCATAAGCTTTTCTACGTGCATCCGAGTTTGGTTCATGATTGTCTATACAATCTACTGACAACCCATGAAACATATAGATAGGTCCCATCCATTCCGAGTCACGTTTTGACAGATAGTCATTAACTGTTACTACATGTACTCCTCTGTGTGTAAGTGCATTTAAGAAAACGGGCAAAGTAGCTACCAAAGTTTTACCTTCACCGGTTGCCATCTCTGCAATCTTTCCCTGATGGAGTACGACACCGCCAAATAGCTGAACATCGTAATGTACCATATCCCATACTATCTCATTACCACCTGCCAACCAGCGATTTTTATAAATAGCCTTTTCACTTTCAATGGTAACGAAGTCATGTTTTGCTGCCAAATCTTTGTCAAACTGAGTTGCAGTAACAACTACTTCGCTATTTTCTTTAAAACGCTTTGCTGTTTCCTTAACGATAGAAAAAGCATCAGGCAAGATATCCATCAATACCTTGTCTAACTTAGAAGTAATTTCTTTTTCTATTTTATCGATTTCATTCCAAACCGATTCTCTGTGTTCAATATCTATTTTTGAGATACTGCTTTTTAATTCGGTAATCTTAGCCTGGTCGTCAGCTATATAATCGACAATAATTGCCTCCAACTCTTTTGTCTTGGCTCTCAACTCATCATTAGATAACTTCTCAATAAGTGGATATGCTTCCTTTATTTTATTGACATAAGGATTAATTTCCTTGAGGTCTCTTTTTGCTTTGTTGCCAAATATTTTACTTATAAAATTATTAAATCCCATTATGTTGTTTTGTTTGTGTTTATTAATTGAAAAATTAAAACAGTTCTTTTAAAATTGTTGCGCTGGCAGCATTGGGTGCTCTGATTCGCAAAAGATGTGTAACACTCGGAGCTATTTCTGTTGCATCAATAGTCCTATAGACTTTTTGAGGTTTAATGTTATTCCCAAAGAAAAAAACTGGTGAGCTTACAGCATTGTTTCTTACTCTGTTATTGTTTTCAGAATCGTCATTTTCATATTTTATTTTCCAACCGGGTTGAATTTGTAAAAACAAATCCCCTGAAATTCCTTTATAATACCCATTCCTATAAAATTGAACTATCTGGTTATACGCACCATGCAACATCTGATGAGATGTTATAACATCTTGAATACCTGATGACTGTACAAGAAACTCGGCACTTTTCTGTTGTATCTCTACAAAGTTTAATTTCTTATCCTCGATTAATTTCCTGTTTAGAAACAGTTGCTTGTTATAATACTTGCTGACCCATTGTTCTCGTCCATATATAGCCATTAAATACATATTGAGAAGAGAAGCACTTCTTTCAGGATAAAAGTCACCACCTGAAGAAACATAATCTTGAGGCAATATTTCTTGCTCATCAAAATATCCGGTTGAAGTAACAAAAACCAAAGCATTTTGTAACCCAACAGCTTCATCAATTGCATCCAAAAGCATAGAGATATCCTGATCTAAACGATAGTAAATATCTTGTATCTCAACTGAATAGTTTTTGTCAAGAGAGTTTTCATAATTTCCTGCGTAAAATGTCAAAGACAAAAAATCAGGGTTTTGTCGAGTTCCTAAATTGTTGGATTTCAGTACTTTTTCTGCAATAATTCTCACTTCACTATTGACGTATGGTGACTGTTTTAATAATCTAAAGCCATTTTTCTTATCACTATTGAAATAGTGTTGAAAATTGTACAGATTCTTAGTATAAGGAAAAGCATTATAGTTGGAGATATCAACCGCCGGTCGCCAGGTTATTGAGTGTATCTTTTTACTTAACGACTCCAGCGTTTTATTGTGTTGCTCTACAACTGATCGTTGGGGATTGTAGAAAGTTGATGTGGCCCATGCACCACTCAAATCGTCTATCCAATATGCACCAGTTGCTGCATGTCCTCCTGTCGCAAATGCCTGTGACGCATGTGGTGCGAATGCAAATATGTCAGATTGACCTGAAGATGCTATTTTTAGTTCATCAGCAATGGTAGATACACGAATTGGAAGTGGAGAAAAATGATCAGTAGTAAAGATTCCTTTATAGTAACTGTCTGAAAAAGAAGATATCTCTTTATTGTCAGATAAGATATATTTGTTTTCACTTACAATACCATGATAAGAAGGGTTGGCTCCAGTGTAAATAGTAGCAATTGAAGATGCCCGATCAATATATGGGAAGTTGAATTTTATATTTGAATATACAAGTCCTTCATTCATTAACCTCTTAAAGCCTTTGTCTCCAAAAGTATGTCCAAACATTTCCAGATAGTCACCACGTAATTGATCAATAGTAATACCCACTACCAATTTAGGGGTAACAGGCTTTTCTCCTGCGAATAGAGATGCAACTGAAAAAAAGGCAACGATTGCTGATAGTATTCTGTTCATATAATTACAATAATCATAGGTCTTGATTTATATAGTAACAAAAACCAAGCCATAAATTTATTACCCCACTCTGCTTTGTTTTTTACCTTGCAGAACGGTTTGAGAATATCTTTTATCTTTCCAAACTAAAACATGGATTCCCGAGCGCAGCCACAAAGTCATAGAGAGTGGTATGGATGCGAGTGGTAATTGCTGTGGTAAAAACCACCAAAAAGCCAGGAAGATTGATATGACCGCAAAGTTAATAAAATGATAGATATTTACCAGCCGTTTAAGAGATTTAATCCAAAAAAACAATGCGAAAAACAATGAAAAAACATTCATCCACATAAAATTCCAATTTGCATCTGTTGCAGGGTGTTCTGAAAAAAACATCAAAAAGAAAATAAGTGCACCACCCACTCCTGAAATTGCAAAAAGAATAGTGTCGAAGACTTCAATTAGCAAAGTTTCTTTTTTATTTCGAAAATGAATAAATGAGATAAAAAATGCGAGCACCAATGCTGCGAACGCTATAATACCCGGAGACAAAATACTCCATTCGTTATCACCATCTCTGCTTATACTATCCTCTAATACAACAACTTTGTCTTTAACTATCGGGTAAGACTTTAAATCTTGCTTCAATATTGTAGTTTCATCAAGCGCATTCATTAAATATGAAGGCAAAAACATTTTTTGACGCAATGTAATGGGCTTATCGGCATCACTGCCAATGATAAGATCTATGCCAAACTTCATCCACGGGTAACTACCCACACACTCATGTATAAGATCCCTATAGGTTTGTTCTTCATCGTCTATAGGGTACTGAATTTCTCCTTCTGTGAATTTTTCAATCAGATCACGCGGACGAGTTACGCAATTATCATAGAAATAGTTATACCGATACTCTCTGTTTTCCGGTAGTTGATTGATATATAATGCTTCCCATAGATGTTGCTTTTCACTCTTTGATAGATTTAGCTCCTGTTTGATAACCTCTACTCCTTTGTAACCATATGAGTAAACAAAACTATCAAAGCTTTGTACACCTAAAATGTAGTCCGTTTTACCTCTGATAAAATTATACATGAAGTTTGCTTCATCTCTGTCAAAGAAACCATAATTAAATACTGCATCTATTCCTAATGAATCATCTTCTACGTAAAGCGCTGTATGTCCATAAACTGCATAAATCTCTTCCGGCCAAGGCGCTGTAGTCATAAGACTAATTTTAGCATCATCACTCAAAGTCAATTGAGCATTAATATTATTTGCACTGAGCAATACACAGTACAAGGATATAAAAAAGAGATATTTATTCATTACAATTTAAATATTAAATAAAGTCTGTTCCACTTTATATTTGATTTAAAACTCTAGCACTCTTCTTGATCGTTTTTCCGTGATTTTTTTAATTTCCATTGTAAGGATTGTTGCCGCAACAAATGGAAATGTTAATGGGGTAAAACTTAGTTTGTACATGCCGAAGTAAATAACAACAGATAAAAATGCAGACACTATCATCCATAAAATATCTGCAAATCTTTTTCCTGTAAAAACAATTGCGCAAAGTACAGCATTGTAGCTCCATAATCCCATAGCAATAGATTCAGTTGAAACTGGGAGGAATACCGAAAATGCTCCGGCAATAACGGCCCCGGCAAATCCATACAATGCAGCTAATGGAGAATTAATGAAAACGGCAATCAGAAAAATAATGCCTACATACAGTGAACTTTGAAAAATGACTTGTCCGTAACCATGGAATGTAAATAAATAGTTGTTGACAATTACTGATGGCTCATTTAATAATGCTGAAGGCTCAATCATTAAGACCCTATTGAATAGAAACATAACAATCCATGTAACTAAAACAAAGGGAAGAGTAAAAACAGGTATTTGTTTTACGATGAAGAAGTTTTGTACAATGGTGGCTAAAGCTGAAGCTATAATCAAAACAATCCAAACTAATAGACTAGGTTTGTAAAATAGAAGTAATGCAACTCCAACAAGTGCTGCACTAAAACCATACAATCCCTGGTGTATTTCACTTTCACCATATTTTAATAGCTTTGCTGTTGTCGTTCCACTTAAGACAGCTATAAAAGCACCTGCCGACATCAACGGAGAACTATAGAATATAGCAACAATAAATAACAATCCTGTCCAGGCATTTTCTTGAAGCATGATCTGCCCCACCCCTCTAAGCAATGAAGAAGTAAAAGGAAGTTTTTTTGCAAAACTTAGATCTTTCATCATATTTTTTAAAGTAAAAATTGTGTTTGTGAAAACTAAAATTCAATTCCTTCTCTAGCTTCAACACCCATGTTGTAGTAGTGTTTAACTTCTTTCATTTCAGTAACAAGATCTGCTATTTCAATAAGTTCATCGGGAGCATATCTGCCGGTAATTACTATTTTTGTTTTATTAGGTTTTATTTGTAACACTTTTATCACATCGTCTACAGAAAACAACTTATAATAAAGAGCTATAGTAACTTCATCAAGAACAATCATATCATACTCTCCTGAAATAATAATATCCTCAATTTCTTGCAGCCCTTTTCTTGCAGCATTAATATCTTCCAGCGAAGGTTTGTCAACTATGAAACAGCCAAGACCATATTGCTTTATTGTAATCTCGGGTATTCTGTTTTCTATCATAGAAATTTCTGAGTAAGGCTTTCCCTTTACAAATTGGGCAAAATAGACTTTCATTCCTGCTTCTGCGGCTCTTACTGCCTGCCCCAAGGCTGCTGTAGTTTTCCCTTTGCCATTTCCTGTATATATTTGAATATAACGTTTCATTCTTAAATAGTGGTTTTTCTCTATCTTTTTCTGGATTTATCCAGGCTTAAAAAAATAAATAATAACAGGGTGAACCCCCACATAGAAGAGCCTCCATAGCTGAAAAATGGCAATGGAATCCCGATAACCGGCATAATGCCAACTACCATTCCAATATTAACCATCAAATGAAATAAAAATATACTAACTACGCCATAGCCATATACACGTGCGAAATTTGTAGTTTGTCGCTCAGCTAAATATATCAACCTAAAGACAAATACAATAAAGAGCAACAATACAATAATGGAACCCAAAAATCCCCACTCTTCTCCTATTGTACAAAATATAAAGTCTGTATCCTGCTCCGGAACATATTTAAGCTTAGTTTGTGTCCCATTAAGATATCCTTTCCCAAACATACCTCCAGAACCAATTGCTATTTTCGATTGATCTACGTGATATCCGGCTCCCTGCAAATCCTTTTCCATGCCCAGGGTCACTTTGATTCTCATTCTCTGATGTGGCTGTAAAACGTCAGTAAAAACATATTCACTAGACTCTACAAAAAGAAAAGAGCCTACCGCAAACATTAGAATATAGAAATATTTTATCTTTCTAAATCGTAGTAACAGGTAAACAAGATAAAGAGATACAAGTGCCAGGGATATTATAGCAAACAAGCCGATATCTATATTGAAGTTTACTTTATGTAACACAAAACCTACGGCAGCAACAACAATCCCAATCAACAAAATTATTAGCGGAACATCTTTTCTATTAAGATAATTCCTCACCATTCCGGCAGTAAATATAATGATAAGGGCAACAGTCATAATTTCACCAACTGAAAGCATCCCAAGCTCTGTCTCAGAAAACTTAATTGTTAGCACAAAGTATATCACCGCAGAAAGACCCATAAAAAGGAACCCACCTGGAAGACCCTCACGATATAATACTAAAATCAGACTTAGATAAACCAGCGCAGTGCCTGTTTCACTTTGCATAATGACAATAATGATAGGAGCAAGGATTACAAGAGCGACAGATATCAAATTCTTAAATTGCATCAGCTGAAAGTTGTATATATTGAATATTTTAGCTACTGTTAATGCCAAAATAAACTTCATAAACTCAGCCGGCTGAATTCTTACAGGACCAATAACAAGCCATGATCTCGAACCCTTAATATCTGGTGCCACAGCAAGAGTTACCAATAGTAGTGCTATCCCCGCCACATAAAACAAGAAAGCATATGTATCAAAGAAAGCAGAATCAATCTTAAGTAGCGAAAATGCCAAAACAAGTGATGTGCCCATCCATACAAGCTGCATTCCCGAACGCCCCGAAAAGTCAAACATACCCACTGCATTTTCCAGGTCAAAACTGGCAGCATATATATTGAACCATCCCATAATCACAAATAACAGATACATTGAGATGGTGAACCAATCAGCCTTCCCTTTCTTATCTAATGTATTAGTTGCTCTGTACATCATTTTATTTAGGGGTGTCAACACTTAAATTACTAGAAGTCAAAACATTTTTCTTGTATATAAAGGGAAGAATAACTCTCTCAGCAATTGCTTGTTCAAGATACAAATCCTGATCCATAATTTCCCCCATAAGATATTTCTGTAGCATTAATCTGCCAATTGGCACAGCATTAGTGGCTCCAAATCCTCCATTCTCAACAATCACAGCAATTGCTACCTTTGGGTTGTCTTTGGGAGCAAAACCTATAAACAAAGAGTGGTCTGCTCCATGAGGGTTTTCTGCGGTACCGGTTTTTCCACAAACAGTGATATGTGGTTCCATGTTTATACGCCTGCAGGTGCCATTAGTGACTGCGTCAGCCATTCCTTCTACTGTAACTTCAAAATGCTCACGATTTATCTTTGATTCTCTTCTATTAGTGTAAAGTGTATCAAGTGGCGCACCTTTTCTTTCTCTGACAACATGTGGTTTGTAGTAATATCCTCTATTTGCTATCACAGCGGCAAAGTTAGCCAGCTGCAGAGGGGTAGTTAATACTTCTCCTTGTCCAATGGCAATAGATATAACATTGTGCGCATTCCACTTATCAGTTTTAAACGCATTGCTGTAATATTTGCTGTTTGGTATAAATCCTCTTTTTTCTGATGGCAAATCTATATCTAATTTATAACCAAATCCTAAGTTTACCATATGGTCTTTCCATACTTCAAAAGCCTCAGGCGTGTTCTTATATTTTGTTCTGTTGCTTAACATCGCATTTAAGCCATAACAAAAAAATGAGTTACAAGAAGTGGCAATCGATGGTTGTAGATTTAGTGGCGATGGATGACCATGACATTTTGGGCGACCTCCTAACGGAGGGTACCCCCCGTAACAGCTGTATCTGGTTTCCGTTGTCAGTGTTCCTTCCTGAAGAAATGCCAAGCCTTGTGAGGGTTTAAAAGTTGATCCCGGAGGATATAATCCTGCAACAGCCCTATTGATTAATGGCTTATAAGGGTCTTGTTCTAGTTTGAGGTAATTATTGCTAAACTCTTTTCCAGTTAAAATTGAAGGATCATAAGAAGGTGCGGCAACCATACATAGAACTTCACCCGTATTAGGTTCAATCATAATAACGGAGCCAATTTTATTTTGCATCAAATACTCACCATAGGCTTGCAGGTCTAAATCAATAGATAAGGTCAAGTCACGACCCGATACGGGTTCTTTGTCATCTTGACCATCTTTATAATTTCCTTGCACACGGCCATGGGCATCTCTTAGCAATACTTCAACACCTTTGACTCCGCGTAAATCCTCTTCATGCGAGAGCTCTATTCCTGATTTTCCAACGTAATCACCTCGAACATAATATGGATCGGCAGCCATTTTGTTTTTATCTACCTCTGCAACGTAACCCAAGATTAATCCCATGTTAGGGTATTTGTATTGACGAATGGTACGTTTCTGAATATATACACCCGGAAACTTATAAAGTTTTTCCTGCAATACTCCATACTCTTCTACACTTAATTGAGTTTTGAATAGTTGTGGAGTAAAAGATGAAAAACCAGGGTTCCTATTCCTGTCTTTCATCTCATCACTTAGTCTATGGAATGACGGAATGTCAATATTAAGAGTATTGCAAAAATCAAGTGTGTCAAATTGCTTCATTTCTCTTACTACCATCATTACATCATATGTTGGTTCATTGTAAACAAGAAGTTTACCGTTCCTGTCATATATAGAACCTCTGGCAGGATATAATGTTTTTCTATAAAAAGCATTACTTTCGGCATTTTCACGGTATTCAGGAGTTAATATTTGCAATCTGAAAAGTTGAATAGAATAAAGTAACAACAATATCATTGCAATTGCAGCAATGATATATTTCCTTTTTTCATATTTCCTCTTAATGTCAGCCAATTTAATTTTCTTTTCGTATCGACACTGCGTCGATTGCAAATATTATTATAAGTGTCAATAACGATGATGCACCAATTTTTATCAGTGTAAGGTTAATGTTGAATAGCGTTAGGGACTCAATGAAAAACAGTATTATTTGATGAAGTAATACTATTGTAACTGTATATTTTATGAAAGCAGAAGTAAAGCTGTGTATTCCCGGACGGTGTTCTTCGAAATCTACTTTAGAATAAAACAGATTTAATATTACACTTCTAAATGTTGCAACTATAGTGGTAGCTGCAGCATTTACTCCGGGGGTGTTAAGGAATATATCAATTATCAATCCAAGTAGAAATGATGATATAATTACATAAAACAGATTCCTACCAATTGGAAGTTTTATTACAAAATAAATGTACAATATCGGAACCGCGATACCAAACAGGGCGATTCGATTGAGCAGTAGCACCTGTAACAAAAACATCACTACAAATAATACTATCTCTTTGATTATTGTAATTGCACTCATTTAATTTGTAGAGTTTTCTAATTGATTTATTTCTTCTGTATAAATATCATCGATAATTAAAACACCCATTAGTGAATGAAAATTAGTTGCTATCTTCATATTCAAAAGAATAAAGTTATCATCTTTCGAATGGACTTCATCAACTATGTAGCCTATAACAATATCCTTCGGAAAAATTCTTGAGAAGCTTGTAACTACAGTATCACCTTTGTTGAAGACTTCGTGTTTGGGTAGTTCTCCAATTTGTGCAAAATTGATATCTTTACCATCCCACGATACAGAACCTGTATTCTCAGAGTCTTTTATCTTAGCACTCAATCTGAATTTGGGATTAATAATAGGAATTACAGTTGAATATCTGTCAGAAACCATATGTACAACACCAACAACTCCCGAATGTGAGGCTACACCCATATCAGGTTTAACTCCATGATTGCTGCCTTTGTTTATGGTAATGAAGTTGTTCGGACCTGAAAAACTAATATTCACAACCTCTGCCGGCAAGAATTTAAATTGTGATATAGCTTCTTCCTTCTCAATAAAAGCTCCTACATTCACAGAGTCCTGCATTTGATCTGCAATCTGAGTTTTAAGTATATGCAACTCTTCTTCAAGTTCAGCTTGTTTCTGCAGTAGCAATAAGTTGTTATGCCTCAAATGAAAAAATGAAGTCACTTTGTTGGAGGCACTATAGAATTTGCCTGCCACATTATTGGCAGATGTCAGATATACACTTCTTTGATAGGTGTTATGCGAGAATACAAGATAGAAGCTGATAGCAATCAAAAAGAGAGCTACCAGCCACGAACTGTTTTTTAAAATAAACTGAAAAAGATTTCGCATAACAACTTTCAGCTAAAAAATGAAAAGGCAATTGATTATCTCATTAAAAAGCTGAAGTTTTCAATATTTTTTAAAGCGATTCCTGTTCCTTTTGCCACAACGTGCAATGGATCATCAACAACATTGAATTTTATGCCAATTTTGTCTGTAAGTCTTTCCGACAAACCTCTCAGCTGCGCCCCACCCCCGGTTAAATAAATACCATTACGCACTATATCTGCATACAATTCAGGCGGAGTTTGCTCCAATGCACTTAATACTGCTGAGTCAATCTTTGAGATAGATTTTTCCAGACAGTGTGCTATTTCCTGATATGAAATAGGAACGTCCATCGGCAGAGAGGTCATTCTGTTTGGTCCGTGAACAACAAAGTCTTCAGGTGGATCCTGCAATTCAGTTAATACAGATCCTACATTAATCTTTATTTGCTCGGCAGTTCTCTCACCTACTTTTATATTGTGCTGACGTCCCATATAATCCATAATGTCTTCTGTCAGGTCGTCCCCGGCAATTTTTATTGACTTATTTGATACTATACCTCCAAGTGAGATTACAGCAATTTCAGTTGTACCGCCACCTATATCAACAATCATGTTACCCTCAGGTATCTGAACATCAAGACCTATGCCTATTGCAGCTGCCATAGGTTCAAACAGCATAAAGACATCTCGTCCACCTGCATGTTCTGCAGAGTCGCGTACTGCACGAATCTCGACCTCTGTGCTTCCGGAGGGAATGCAAACAACTACTCGCAAAGAAGGTGAAAACAATCTTCCTTTGTTTTTAGTTGCCATTTTTATCATGCCTCTAATCATCTGCTCAGCAGCGTCAAAGTCCGCTATAACGCCATCTCGCAATGGTCTTACTGTTTGAATGTTCTCATGAGTCTTACCATGCATTTGTCTTGCTTTCTCACCCAGAGCAATCATCTTATCTGTCTTGCGATCCAATGCAACGATGGATGGCTCGTCCAGAAGTATTTTTCCTTGATTGTTTACAATAATGGAATTTGCGGTTCCAAGGTCCATCGCCAATTCCTGTGTAAATGAAAAGAATCCCATATTTTCTATTTAATAGAATTACTTTATCTGCTTTTAGATAAAAGTAGAATAGTTTTTTTAATGTTTGAAGTGTCTGACACCTGTAGTCACCATTGACACTCCTGTTTTATTGCAATAGTCAATAGACTCTGCATCTTTAATTGAGCCTCCCGGTTGTATAACTGCTGTTATACCTGCTTTCTGAGCAATTTCCACACTGTCAGGGAAAGGGAAGAACGCATCAGAGGCCATTACTGCACCATTTAAATCAAATCCAAATTGTTTCGCTTTATCAATTGCCTGTTTCAAAGCATCAACTCGGGAAGTCTGCCCAGTACCACTTGCGATAAGCTGTTTGTTTTTAGCCAGAACTATTGCATTTGACTTGGTATGCTTCACCAGTATATTAGCGAATAATAAATCTTCAACCTCATTGTTAGAAGGAGCTGTTTCAGTCACAACTTTCAGATTATCCTTGCTTTGTATGCTGGTATTCTTGTCCTGCACAAGATAACCATTAAGCAAAGAGCGTACTTGAATGTTGCTGCTATCCTTCAAAGCATCTTTTTGTTTAAGAATAATTCTGTTTTTCTTTTGAAACAAAATATCTAAAGCTTCTTGAGTATATTCCGGAGCAATCAGCACTTCAAAGAATATTTCGCTTATGGCTTCTGCTGCTTCTTTGTCAACAGTTTTATTGGTTGCAACTATTCCTCCAAAAGCAGAAATCGGATCAGCTGCGAGAGCAGCATCCCAGGCCTCTTTAACTGATGGGCGGCAAGCCATACCACAAGCGTTGTTATGCTTTAGAATAGCCAATGCTGTTTCGTTAAAATCCGCAATCAGAGAAACTGCTGCATCTATGTCCAGCAAATTATTATACGATATTTCTTTACCGTGAAGCTGTTCGAATGCATCTTCAAACTTACCGTAAAACAATCCTTTCTGATGTGGGTTCTCTCCGTAACGTAATGTTTTGGCATTGTCAGAAGTAATCCTCAAAGCTGTCTCACCGTTATTATCGAAGTAATTAAAAATAGCCGAATCATAAGCAGATGAAACTGCAAACGCTTCTTTGGCAAACCACTTTCTGTCGTTAATATCAGTTTCGCCATTCTTTTCGTTCAATAATTCAAATAAAGGTTGGTATTGATGCTTAGAAGCAACGATTATTACATCGTTGAAGTTCTTTGCACCGGCTCTGATTAATGAAATCCCGCCTATATCAATCTTTTCAATTATGTCACTTTCTGAAGCACCACTTGCAACTGTCTCCTCAAATGGATACAAATCTACAATCACCAGGTCAATTGAAGGAATATCGTATGATTTGATTGTTTTTTTATCTTTCTCGTCTTCACGACGGTACAAAATTCCACCAAAAATCTTTGGATGGAGAGTTTTGACTCTGCCTCCCAAAATGGATGGATAATCTGTCAACTCTTCAACTGCACTACACTCATAACCTAGTGATTGAATAAACTCCTGAGTACCCCCGGTTGAAATAAACTTCACACCCAGTTCAGACAACTTTTTCAGAATCTCTTCTAATCCGTCTTTATGATAGACAGAAATCAAAGCAGATTTTATTTTTTTAGACATGTATGATTTATTTTTTAAAGGAATACAAAGGTATAAAATCTATCGCTGATTTTCATAGGATAATAATTATTTTTTTTGTAGGCGTATTGCGCAATCAATATTAACCAATTTACTATATGTAAATGTAGGGCTCTCAATTAGTTTAAAAGAATATGAGAGGTCATCCGGTGCTATTATTAAACTGCGAAGGAGTGAGATTATTCCAAATCCAATCTATAAAAGTTGGTATCTCTTACTTTAAAGCCATACTTCACATACATCTTGTTAGCCGCTATTCTTGTGGGGTTTGAAGTAAGTTCTATTTTCCGTGCACCATTCTCACGTGCAATCTCTATAGCTTTATTCATCAATTTTGAAGCCACGCCCCTACCTCTTGTACTTTCATCTACAATAACATCTTCGATGATTGCCTTTTTTCCGGTAGGAATAAGATATAGTGCGATAGCCAGTGATCCAATAATTTTGTCGTCTTCAACTGCAACAAGAAGTTTCACGTTCTCAGAATTCACTATGCTGTTTAGTGTATCAAAAGAGGGATATCCATCTCTGCCAACTAATTGTGGAATTAGCCTTTTGAATGTTTCCACAACTTCTTTATCGATATGTGTAAGCTGTTTTATTAACATGACCTGGAAATGTTTATTTCTAAAATAAGTGTATAGGGCAAAACTACATTAAAATTAAAGCATTTCCAAACGCATATAAGTAAAAAACGGCTATCTTCTTATCGAAGACAGCCGTTATCTTATTTTAAACACCTATATTTATATAATATATAGGATTATTTTTTATTACGATTTCCGTAACGATTCATAAACTTATCAACGCGTCCTGCAGTGTCAACCAGTTTTTGTTTTCCGGTATAAAACGGATGTGACGTGTTGGTAATTTCAAGTTTAACTAATGGATATTCAACTCCATCAACTTCGATCGTCTCTCTTGCATTAACTGTTGAGCGAGAAATGAAAATTTCATCGTTTGACATATCTTTAAATACTACCGGACGATAATTGCTTGGATGTATTTCTTTTTTCATTGCTATATGTGTATGTTTTGTTATTTACTTGTTTTTTTCGGAATGCAAAGATATAACAATTCATTGATAAACAAAAATAAATGCAATGAAATTCACATTAATCGGTTTTGAAGTATTAAATTTGTACGATTTATACGTTATAGATCAGAATTCATGCATTTTAAATGTTATGATTTATGACAAAAATACATCAATTAAGTACAATAATCAAAATGAAGATAGAAATAGTTACCATTGGAGATGAAATTCTTATTGGTCAGATAGTTGATACAAATTCTGCCTGGATGACATCTGAGCTTAGCGATGCGGGGTTTGAGGTGTCGGCGGTGAGTTCTGTAGGTGATAATTCACATGATATTAAATTGGCAATTGACACAGGTTTTGAGCGCTCAGATATTTTATTGCTTACGGGCGGGCTCGGACCTACAAAAGATGATATTACAAAAAACACTCTGTGCGAGTATTTTGATACCAAGTTAGTTTTCAGTGAAGAGGTATTGGTTAATATCAATCGAATATTTGCGCATAAAAACTATAAACTCAACGAGCTTACAAAAAATCAGGCTTATGTGCCTGAAGCCAGCACGGTGATACAAAACACTGTAGGGACAGCACCTGTTACCTGGTTTGAAAAGTCTGGCAAAGTATTGGTTTCAATGCCCGGCGTTCCGTTTGAAATGAAAAATGTAATGTCCACCGAAATTATACCCAGACTTATCAAGCAATTTTCAACAGACTTGTTCTTAAAGCGGACTATGTTGTTGTCAGGCATCACTGAATCAGCTCTTGCTATGATGTTGGTGGACTTTGAGAATGAACTTCCCAACAATTTCTCACTGGCCTATCTTCCATCATACGGATTGATGCGATTACGTTTATCAACACATGGTTCACATAAAAAAGTAGAATTTGAAAAACAGTGTAACAAACTCAAGTCCATCATTGCTCCACATTTAATAAAGGTGATGGAAGATTCGATTGAAGAGCTTTTAGGTTCATTGCTGAAAAGCAAGAACTATACTCTTTCCACTGCTGAGAGTTGTACCGGCGGTGGTGTGGCACATAAGATAACACTTGTTCCCGGAGCCTCGCAATATTTTAATGGTTCAGTAGTGGCTTATTCCAATGAATTTAAAACCAATCTTTTGGGAGTTGATAGTGCTGTTATTGATAGATATGGAGCAGTGAGCAAAGAGGTGGTTGAACTAATGGCACGCAATAGTGTTTATAAGCTTCAATCTGATTGTGCCATAGCCATTTCAGGTATAGCAGGTCCTGACGGAGGTACTCCCGAAAAACCGGTAGGGCTGGTGTGGATTTGCACGGTGACACCCGAAGGTGAAGTTACAAAAGAATATAAGTTCGGCACCTCGCGTGACGAAAACATAAATAGGGCAATAAATATGTCTATTTTACAGCTAATTAAAATGCTTAACGGAAATGAATAAAAAAATTGAACAGTTCATAGTTAAAACGCTCGATGGAGAGCAAATCGACCTTATGCAACAGTATGAAGGGAAACCATTATTGGCGTTGTTTTTTAATATTCAATGTCTTGGGTGTGTTGGCAGGGCAATTCCTCTTGCTTACGACTTTCTTGAAGAGTTTAAAGGACTCAATGTTGTTGCCATACATACAACTTTTGGGAAAGAAGAGGTGACTAAAGATGATATTCTGAATATATTTACTACCCGTGAACTACCCTACCCTATTTATTTTGACATCGGAAAAAGTAACTACGAAAAGTTTGAGTGTGAAGGCACGCCTCACTGGCTTCTTATTAATAAGGAAGGAGTTATCGACAAATCGTTTTTCGGCTCACAGGAAGGTGCTCAAACCCGTCTTGTATATGCTCTCGAAGAAATTATTAATAACTAAATCCTTATGAATCATTTTTGGGATAGAAAGTATGCCTCGGATGAGTATGTTTATGGCACCAGCCCCAATGTGTTTCTAAAGCAGTCTATTGATAAATATCTCACAACAGGGAAGCTGCTGTTTCCGGGTGAGGGTGAAGGTCGTAATGCCGTATATGCTGCTCAAATGGGATTTGAGGTTGTGGCATGCGATCAAAGTGCAGAAGGTAAAATAAAAGCAGAGAAACTAGCATCTCAGGTTGGTGTGAAAATTAAGTATCATGTAGGCAATCTGTTTGACATAGATTGCAAAGACGATTCTTTCGATGCAGTTTTTTTAATTTACACACACTTTCCCTCTGATATGCGAAAAGCCATACATGACAAAATGGCTGAATTGCTAAAGTCGGGAGGCTTGGTTGTGATGGAGGTGTTTAGTAAAAATCACACTCGCCATCAACAAGTCAATCCTTCTGCAGGAGGTCCCCGAAATATTGATATGCTTTACACCAAAGAACAAATTTTAAGTGATTTCGATGACTTTATACCATTAGAGATAGAAGAAGTTGAAACTCGTCTTGCAGAAGGAGCAGGCCATGACGGTGCGGCTACAGTTATTAGGTTTGTGGGAAGAAAAAAATAGTATGACAGATATCACAATATATTATGATTAAAATAGAAGATGTATATAAAGCAAGAGTGCGGTTGCAGGGTGTGGTGATGCATACCCCTCTTAGCATAAACGAAAATTTGAGCGAGAAGTATTCGGCAAATATATGGTTCAAAAGAGAAGATTTACAGCCTGTTCGCTCTTATAAATTGCGGGGAGCATATAATAAGATGAGCATGCTCACCCCTGAAGAGATTGAAAGAGGAGTGGTTTGTGCAAGTGCCGGCAATCATGCTCAGGGAGTTGCGTATGCATGTAACAAACTGAATATAAAAGCTACTATTTTTATGCCTCGCACAACGCCTGCGCAGAAAATAAATAAAGTAAAACTGTTTGGTAAAGACAAGGTGGAAATAATCCTCAAAGGAGATACCTTTGATGAATCAAATAACAGTGCCACGCAATTTAGCGAAAAAAACAATTCAGTGTTTATACATCCTTTCGACAGCGAAGAAATCATAGCAGGTCAAGGCACTGTGGGGCTTGAAATTATGGAAGATTCAACAGAGGCAATAGATTATCTTTTTGTGCCTATTGGCGGAGGCGGTTTGGCTTCCGGAATTATTACCGTTTTCAAACAATTAAGCCCTGCAACAAAAATTATCGGTATCGAACCATCAGGTGCTGCTTCAATGAAATTATCCATGGAAAAGGGCGTAAACACTCCATTGGACGATATGAATAAGTTTGTGGATGGAGCTGCAGTACGCAGGGTTGGCGATATTCCGTTCGAAATATGCAAAAACAACCTTGATGATATTATCCTTGTACCGGAAGGAAAAGTATGTACTACCATTTTGCAACTTTATAATGAAGATGCTATAGTAGTGGAACCTGCCGGAGCTTTGCCCATTGCTGCACTTGATTTCTATAAAGAAGAAATTAAAGGGAAAAATGTGGTGTGTATTATAAGCGGAAGCAATAATGATATTACACGCACTGAGGAGATAAAAGAGCGCTCCATGCTATACGAAGGTTTGAAACACTATTTTTTGGTAAACTTTTCACAGCGTCCCGGTGCGCTTAAAGAGTTTGTTAATGATATTTTAGGCCCCAACGACGATATAGCCTACTTCCAATATACAAAAAAGAATAATCGTGAAGAAGGTCCTGCTGTAGTTGGCATTGAGCTTAGAAACAAAGAAGACTTGCAATTAATCGAGGAACGCCTCAAGGAGCACAGAATACGATATCAATACCTCAATCATCATAAAGAACTTTTCACACATCTTATTGTTTGATTAGTATTTGATATATTCTTAAATACTTCCTATTTTATTATTGAGGGTGTATCACAATGTGATTTCACCCTCTTTTTATTTAAGATTTCAACTTTCTATTTCACCAATGTATTAATACACTATAACATTACAGGGTTGAAAACATAAAGTGTATTAATACATTCGGAGTTTTCAAGCTTAAAATATACGATTGTAACATTACACCGGTTGTTTTCAAACTTGAAATATGGTGTTGTAGAATGACAACGGCATATTTTAAGCTTGAAATATATCTCTGCAATACAACATTGGTAGTTTACAAGATTAAAATGTATCAATGTTGAATGACAATGACACATTTCAAAATTAAAATATATCAATATATTATGACCAATAACAATAAGAGAATTGAGACAGCTCCTTTTTTGATGGGGCTGATATACGTTTTGCTGATTTTTTGCGTTATCATATAAAGATATAATGTTAAGTTACAAAATATAGGAAAAATGATTGATTATTTAAAAGGAGATATTGAAGAATTAACTCCCACATCAGTGACCGTAGAGTGTAGCGGAGTGGGCTTTTATGTGAATATATCACTTAATACATATACCGCACTTCAGGGACAAAAGGAGTTTAAGATTTATATACATGAAGCTATACGCGAAGATGCACACGTGCTATATGGTTTTGCTGATAAGCATGAACGCGAAATTTTTCAGCATCTGATTTCAGTATCGGGAGTTGGTCCCAGCACGGGGCGTATGATTCTGTCATCGCTTTCTTCTGAAGAGGTTGAGGCTGTGATAGCTTCTGAAAATGCAGATGCGTTGCAAAAATTGAAGGGAATAGGCGCAAAAACAGCACAGCGAATCATTATAGACCTGAAAGATAAAATTAAATATACCGGAAGTGGTGACACTGTGAAGGTGCCGGCTGCCATGTTTGCCGCAGGAGTAGCTCTTGAGGCTGTTTCAGCGTTGGTTATGCTGGGATTCACCAAAGCAAAATCAGAAAAAGTTGTAGCCAAAATAGCAAAAGAATCACCCAACACACCTGTCGAAGTTATGGTTAAAGCAGCGCTAAAGATGCTGTGATAAGCCCAATTATTGTTTTTACATAAACAATTTTACCGACCAAACTGTGGCTGAATATTTTAAACATACATTTTTGAAAGTCAATCTCTGTATTGTTCTGCTGTTATTGAGTGGAGCAAGATATGCTATTGCTCAACAAGACACAACTCAGCTAAGATTTCCGGTAGGTAAAACGACAACCGAGAGTATTCTGGACTTGGATAAAAAATCTCCAATTGATTTAAATACACCTTCAAATATCAAAACAGAAGTTGTTTATGATCATAATTTAAATCGATACCTCTTTCAGAATAAGATTGGCGACAAAGTTGTGGGAACTCCTTTTTCCATGACTCCCGATGAGTATATGCGCTATACGTTGAATACGTTGAACAGCAACTTCTTTAAAGAGAAAAATAATTTTAGGAACCAATCTGTACAAAAGCCAAAAAACGAACCGATTTCACTTTTTAATATCCGTAAGAGTAATAATCTTCTGGAAGAGGTGTTTGGTGCGGGAGGTGTTCAGATAACCACTCAGGGATATATAGAGCTATCTTCAGGTCTTAAACGAACGGTGACGGATAATCCCACTTTACCTGAGAGATCGCGCAAGAGAAACACTTTTGATTTTGATCAACAGATTCAACTCAATGTTAACGCCAAAGTGGGCAATAAAATTGACTTTGGACTTAACTACGACAATAATGCCATGTTCGATTTTGATGCCAAGCGTATAAAGCTTGCCTATCAGGGCGACGAAGATGAAATAATAAAAAATATCGAGGCAGGCAATGTAAGCATGAGCACCACTAATTCACTAATCAATGGTGGCGCGGCATTGTTTGGAGTCAAATCCGATTTGCAATTTGGAAAACTTAGAGTGAACGCAGTGATTTCACAACAAGAATCCGAATCGAGAACAGTTAGTTCAAATGGTGGAGTACAAACTACTCCATTTGAGTTTACAGCAGACAAGTATGATGAGAACCGACATTTTTTTCTGGGTCACTACTTTAGAAATAACTATGATCGCGCATTATCTAAGCTTCCTTACATTCAGTCAGAAATATTAATAACGCGGGTTGAAGCATGGGTAACCAACAAGCGGGGCAACTATGAACAGGCACGTAATGTGCTGGCCTTTGCCGACCTTGCCGAACATGATGTTATTCATAACTCTATGTGGACACCGGCAGGTAGTGACGCAGTTTCATACAATGATGCCAATACCATGTATAATCAGCTTATCACCACATACTCATCGGCACGAGATATTAGCCTTACATCAAGTGTTTTCCCGTCGGGTATAGTTATTGGCCAGGATTATGAAAAAGTTGAAAATGCACGGTTGCTCTCTTCAAGCGAATTTACATTCCAGCCTCAACTGGGCTATATTTCACTACGCACATCGCTGCAACCTGATGAGGTATTGGCAGTGGCCTTTGAGTTTACCTACAGAGGAAAAGCATATCAGGTAGGAGAGTTTTCTAATGATATAGGCAGAGAGGTTGGAGAAAAAGGTGGTGCATTGTTTCTAAAACTTCTAAAGCCGGTTTCATTATCTCCGAATGCTTACACCTGGCACCTGATGATGAAAAACATATATGCGCTGGGTTATGCAAGCAATATACAGAAAGATAAATTTAAGCTCAACATTGCCTATCAGAGTGATACTACCGGTGTTTATCTAAATTATATTCCGGAAGGTGACATAAAAGACAAGAGGCTATTACAAGTGATGGGGCTGGATAATTTAAACTCAAAAAATGACCCCTACCCTGATGGAATTTTCGACTTTGTGGAAGGCTATACAGTCATGTCGCAAAATGGCAGAATTATATTCCCTGTTGTTGAGCCTTTTGGCTCAAATCTACGAGAAAAAATAGGTAATGATGTCATAGCCGATAAATACGTATATCAGGAACTTTATGACTCAACACTAACCGTAGCACAACAAATTGCGGAAAAAAACAAATTTAGGATTTCAGGCGAATACCGTGGAAGCTCGGGCGACTCAGAAATAAACTTACAGGCAATGAACGTAGCACGTGGTTCTGTACGTGTTACTGCAGCCGGAGTAGAACTAACAGAGGGTATCGATTATACTGTGGATTATATTTCCGGATCAGTGACTATAATCAATCAGGCAATTATCGATGCAGGTACGCCAATTAATGTATCGCTCGAAAATCAATCGATGTTCAATATGCAGCGAAAAACTATGATGGGGGTTAATCTATCATACGATTTTTCTAAAAACTTCACATTGGGCGGAACCGTAATGCATTATTACGAAAAACCGCTTATCATGAAAACCACCTACGGCGATGAGTCGATACGAAATACTCTTTGGGGGGTTAACACGGCATTCAAAAAAGAGTTTTACTCACTAACCAACCTGCTCGATATGTTGCCTTACGTTGAGGCTACTGCTCCATCAATGATTAATGCCAATTTTGAATTTGCCCATCTTATTCCGGGTCATTACACAAATAAATATACGGGTGCTTATTCTTATCTGGATGATTTTGAAACATCTACCAGTAAAATTGATTTACGTTCACCCTATGAATGGAGTCTGGCCGCTACGCCTTACAATAATACTTCAACAGGACTGTTTCCCGAAGCAGCATTGACAAACAATATTGACTACGGGAAAAACCGTGCCCATTTGGCTTGGTTTTATATAGATGGTTTGTTTACGAGGCGCAATTCTTCACGTACCCCCACGCACATAAAAAATGATAAAGAGCAGTTATCAAATCATTTGGTCAGAGAGGTCTATGAACGTGAAATTTATCCAAATAAAGATGCTGTTTATGGAGAACCACCCACTATTCCGGTATTCAACCTTTCATACTATCCCGACGAACGTGGAGCGTACAACCTCGACACAGATTTTGATGCTGAGGGTAAACTTCTGAATCCGTCTAAGCGTTGGGGCGGTATTACCAGAAAGATGGATACACGTGACTTTGAGTCTGCCAATATAGAGTATCTTGAGTTTTGGCTTATGGATCCTTTTGTGAATGACTCAACAGGCATTTCAAGTGGCGGTAATCTATTCTTTAACTTAGGAGAAATATCGGAGGATGTATTGAAAGATGGAAAGAAATTTTTCGAAAATGGGTTGCCCATTGATGGTAATCCCGATGCTGTAGGGTATTCAGTATGGGGGAAATATCCATTACAACAATCTACTGTATATGCTTTCGATAATTCACAAGGAAGTGAAGCACGAAAAGTTCAGGACGTTGGACTAAACGGATTGAGCACTGAAGAAGAAAAGCAATATTCTACTTATTCGGAATATGTAGCAGAGCTTGAAACTAAACTACCGGGAAGCACTATTGCCAGAATGCAAGAGGACAAACACTCTCCTATCAACGATCCGTCGGGAGATAATTTTCGTCATTATCGTGGTGAAGAGCAAGACCGACTACAATTAAGTATTCTTGACCGATATAAATATTATAACGGAACTGAGGGCAATTCGCTAAGTCCCGAAGATTCTCAGGGGTTTTCTACTGCTGCACGCACTTTGCCTGACGTGGAAGATATTGACAGTGACAACACACTTAACGAGAATGAAACTTATTACCAATATAAGGTAGAATTGAAACCCGGACGAATGGAAGTTGGTGATAACTACATTGTTGACAAGCGCGAAGTAGCAGTTTCTTTACGAAATGGCACTACAGGCAAAGTCAATTGGTATCAATTTAAAATACCAATCCGTGACTATCAAACCAAGGTAGGAAACATTCAAGGCTTTAACAATATTCGATTTATGAGAATGTTTCTCACCGGCTTTGAGAAACCAATATTCTTACGCTTTGCAACTCTCGAGCTTGTGAGAAGTGAATGGCGAATGTACACACGCGATATTGAGTCGGGTGGTTCGATCACGGATCTTGACAAAATGGAAATTTCTGTTGTAAATATTGAAGAGAACAACGACCGCACTCCTGTCAATTATATACTACCGCCCGGAGTTACCCGTATTCTTGACCCAAGTCAACCACAATTGCGTCAGCAAAACGAACAGTCTATGGCTCTTAAATTTAAAGATATAGAACCGGGCGATGCCAGAGCTATTTACAAAAACACCATATATGATATGCGCAGATACAAGCGCTTGCAAATGTTCGTGCATGCCGAAGAGATTGTGGGTGACGCAACTAACATCAAGGATGGTGAAATGTACGTATTCATGCGTATAGGTTCTGATTTCAGAAACAATTATTATGAGTATGAAATTCCACTCCGATTAACTCCTGCAGGCAGATATAGTTCCAATCTGCTGGAAGATCAGGAAAAAGTGTGGCTACCTGAAAACATGTTTGATTTTCCTCTTGAGTTGCTGACTAAATTAAAGTTGAAGCGCAACGCAGAAAAAGCGGGCGAGAGTGGAGTTACATTCCTTACCCCCTACTCTGATTTTGACCCTCAAAAGCCAGAAAACAAAATAACCATTATTGGGAATCCGTCATTGGCTGAAGTAAAAGTAATGATGATTGGGGTACGAAACAAAGCAGAAAGTGACAAGTCGGCAGAAGTATGGATTAATGAGTTGCGCATGAGTGAATTTGACGAAAAAGGAGGCTGGGCTGCACAAGGAAATGTAAGCCTGGCACTATCGGACATAGGCAATATTCAAGTTGCAGGACGCAAAGAGACTTCAGGTTTTGGAGCATTGGATCAGAGTTTATTGGAGCGTCGCAATGACGACTTCACCTCTTTTAATATTGCATTTAATTTCGATATTGGTAGATTCTTACCTCATCAGGCAAAAATTTCCGCACCATTTTATTATACTTTTTCCAAACAATCAAGTACACCACAATACAATCCATTAGACAAGGATATACTGCTTTCAGAGGCTATTGGCAATTTGCACAGCAATGCTGAGCGGGATTCACTGCGCAATTTGGTGAGCACCCAAACAATGAACAAAAGCATGAGCCTGAGCAATGTGAAGGTTAATTTAAAGAGCAAGAATCCAATGCCCTATGACCCTGCTAATCTTTCATTCACATACTCTTATAATGAAAACCAATACCGAACGCCTGAAACAGAATATGACAATAATATTAATCAGCGTTTGCAGGCAAGTTACATTTACACACCCATTATTTCCCCATTTGAGCCATTTAAGAATATAGAATCTAATTCCGGCTGGTTGAAGTTAATCAAGTCGCTAAACTTTAATTATTTGCCAAACAGTTTACAGCTTAGCACCAATTTTGTTCGCAATTATCAGGAGTCTCAATTGCGAGATCTCAACGCATATGCATCAGGAATTACTGAATCACAAAAACAATATCTGACATTCAGTCATAACTTCCTTTGGGATAGAGATTTTGGCATTAACTGGGATTTGACCCGTAACCTGAAAGCTTCTTTCCGCTCAGGAACGATAGCAGAAATAGAAGAACCATATTTGCAAGTCAACAAAAAACTAAATCGTGACGACTATGAAATATGGAAGGATTCCGTAACTCAAAGTATTAAGAACCTGGGAAGACCTCTCAATTACGAACAATCGGCTGATGTTACCTACAATCTCCCCTTTGCACAAATTCCAATACTTGACTGGATGAATACAACTGCGTCCTACAATTCACGTTACCGCTGGGAGCGTGGTGCTTATATTGTTGATGAAAATATTGGAAACTATATCCAAAACGACCTATCGCTTACTATAAATGGTCGCTTTAATATGGTGCAATTATACAATAAAATAGGATTTCTAAAAGAAGCCAATCAAAGATTTGAGTCTGCCGGCAAGGCTGATGATAAGGGTAACAAACTTAATCAGGTCACACATCTCCTTGCACGAACAATAATGATGTTACGCAGTGTAAATATTAATATGGGCTACAAAACAAGAACCGATATTACAGGTTTTTCATCGATGATAGGTAATTACTTTGGCCAACTGAATACTCCCTCAGGATTGCTTCCCGGGATGGGATTTGCATTTGGCTTTGATGGTGGAGAGAGCTTTATTGAAAAGGCAAATGAGGCGGGCTGGTTGATAAAAAATGAAAATAATATTTCTCCTGCAGTTTACAACCTTACCAAGAACCTGAGAATGGATGCAACTCTTGAGCCATTCAAAGGGTTAAAGATTGACTTAAATGCATTGTATGAAGATAATAGTCGCACCGAAATAAGATATATGTTTGAAGATATGCCCAAGCAGTTTGGTGGGTCATTCGCAATGACTACAATTACACTAAAGTCATCGTTTGAAAAATCAACCTCTCGCAACAATTATGAATCTACTTCTTTCAATCGATTTCTGGACAATCGTGATGTTATTGTTGACAGATTGAAAAAAACATATACAAATACAAGCTATCCCGACAAAGGTTTTATCTCAGAAACGATTCACGGAAACAAACCTTTTGACCCTCTGGTTGGTGATGTTAATTCCAATTCGTCAGAAGTACTTATACCTGCATTTTTAGCAGCATACACTGGAAAAGGTGTTGAACGGGTTGCACTAACGGCATTCCCCGATATTACTGCCTTGCTCCCAAATTGGGATATCTCGTACGATGCTCTGCAAATGTTCCCATTCCTGCAGACTGAATTAAGGTCATTTATGCTTATTCACAAATATATTTCACAATATCGTGTTGGAGGTTATTCGTCTTATCTAAACTGGGTTCCTATGGATGACAACTCTGATTTGGGATATATAAGAGATGTGCTAAGTGGTTCACCTACCCCATCATCTCCATTCGATATTTCGTCTGTTAGTCTCACAGAAAGCTTCAATCCGCTGATTGAAACAAGAGCTGTGTTCAACAATAATTTAATGCTTAGTTTGCGATTGAACAGAAACAGAATGGTAAATCTCAACATGAGTTCTTTTCAGGTTGTAGAGACCAATGATAATGATCTTGTGCTGGGAGTTGGTTATAGATTTCCCAATTTTAACAGGATTATAGGATTTGGTTCTAACAGCGTGCGTCCCAAAGCGAGACGTGTTGACAGAGCATCATCTGATGGTAATAATAGATCGGAGACACTCAACTTTGCATCTGACTTCAATAATGATTTGGATGTACGTATTGATGTCTCGCGCAAAACCACACATGCTTTAATCAGGAAAATTGACGATGGATTCACGCAACCAACAAGTGGGCTGAGTACTACCAGTATTCGTTTTTCTGCCGATTACGCCTTGAGTCGCTCACTCACTTTGAGGGCATTTTTTGACAAGATTATCAACAAACCTCTTGTTTCATCTTCTTCTTATGCAACCTCCAACACTAATGCCGGATTAAGTCTGAGATTCAATCTGAATCAGTAAAGGTACCTTTTGAAATAGTGTAAGGAGTATTTATCCAAATGCTGTCAGATATTTATCGATATATAGCTGCTTTTCTTTCGATTTATATTGCTGAATATATCGTGGGTGCTCCAGAACAGTAATTCTGTCAAAGAATTTCCCCTTCTTGTTTAGTTTGTTAATAAAATCGGCATTCTTCTTACCCCATACAAACACTTCTGAACAATCAAGCCCTAAATCAATATGCTTTTGGAGTGATTCAAGCATGTAGCCTTCAACCATTTCAAACAATGCTTTGTCATCATAATAATTGGCATTGGTCCAGTTCCCGTTTTTCTGTTTTCTAATAATGGCCAGCGGGAATGGAGAGTTGATATAAAAATCACTGAAAAATCTATCGGCACCTCCATATTGCTCAATCATATCATAGACAAATACGGATGATACTTCATGGGTGTATGCAGATTTCATTTCAATACCGCAAATGGCACTCAACCGTTTTGTATCAGTAAATGGTACACCTGTGGTCCCTGCACCATGCCTGCCGGGATTGATGCCGATAATGAAGCGGCGTTGATTATTATCGTTGTAATACTTATTATAAAACTGCTTTATTACATCCATAGTTTCGGGATTATCCAAAAACGGATTCATCACACGAAATCCCTCAGGAAGATTACCATCGTATTGAAGATTGCTATTAAACTCAACTACTCTTTCACCAAAGTTTTTTATCATTAAATCTATAGTTTTTTATTTAGACATTAAATATTCTGCCACAGCCTGGTAAGCCGGCAGAGAATATGGATCGTTGGCACAAGGATAACGTATCCGATTTATATCTAACGAATTCGATTATCAGATTGTTTAAAGTAAATGATTTGAAGGCAGTGGTTCTTAACAAAAAAAGGACTGCTTCAAAAAACGAAGCAGTCCTCTATTCATTATATAAAATAAAAATTTATCCTAAAGTTGACACAAACAAGCTACTAAGTTTCTGTCGCCGTATGCGTTATCAACACGGGCCACATTTACCCAAAACTTGCTTTCTTCTACATAAGGCATCGGATAAATTGCCTTGCTGCGCGGATATGAGTGATTCCACTCATCGGCAACGGCCTCGTACTCGGGATGAGGAGCATTCACAAGAACATTATCTTCAAGTGTGTATTCACCACGTGATACTTCGATTATTTCCTTATGAATATTTAGCATAACATCTGCAAATCTATTGAGTTCAACTAAACTCTCGCTCTCGGTTGGTTCAATCATAAGTGTGCCATGTACCGGGAATGACAATGTGGGCGCATGATATCCATAGTCTATCAGGCGTTTGGCAATATCAGTTTCGCTAATACCTGAAACAGTCTTAAGGCCACGACATTCTAAAATAAGCTCATGGCCTACTCTGCCTTTAAATCCGCGATATACAATACCGTAACTATCGTTTAGCTTCTCAGCCAGATAATTGGCATTTAGAATAGCTATTTCAGTAGCCTCCTTGAGTCCCTCAGCACCCATCATTTTTATATATCCGTAAGTAATGGCCAGTACACCTGCACTGCCATATGGAGCTGCAGATACAGTATTTAAATCCGTATCAAACATAACAGGGTGTCCCGGTAATAGCGGAACAAGATGTTCTGCAACACAAATAGGCCCTACGCCCGGACCACCCCCACCATGAGGAATGGCAAATGTTTTATGAAGGTTTAGATGACATACGTCAGCTCCAATAAATCCGGGATTGGTTAGTCCAACCTGAGCATTCATGTTGGCACCATCCATATAAACTTGTCCACCTGCATCATGTACGATGTCACAAATCTCTTTTACATCCTTCTCAAATATTCCGTGAGTTGATGGATAAGTAATCATGCAGGCCGCAAGATCTTCCTTATATTCTTCCACTTTATTGCGAAAATCATCCATGTCAACGTTGCCTTTGTTGTCAGAAGCAACCGTAACAGGTTTGAATCCTGCCTGAACAGCACTTGCAGGATTAGTTCCATGAGCAGATGCAGGTATCAGAACCGTTTTTCTATGTCCCTGTCCTATGCTTTGCAGATATGATTGAATTACCAGCAATCCTGTAAATTCACCTGCAGCCCCCGAATTAGGTTGCAAGCTAGTTCCTGCCATACCTGTAATTTCCGCAAGCATGTTTTCTAATTCCTCAATCATCTCTCTGTATCCTTCAGTTTGATCATCTGGAGCGTAAGGATGAATATTTTGAAGACCGGGATGCCCAAGTGGAAGCAATTCTGATGCAGCATTTAATTTCATCGTGCATGAGCCTAACGAAATCATAGAATGTGCCAGAGAAATATCTTTTCTTTCCAATCGTTTGATATAGCGCATCAATTCAGTTTCTGAGTGATAAGAATTGAAGTTCTTATGCGTCATAAATTCGGAACTACGCAGTTGCTCCTGCTTAAGTGTGCAGGTTATTTTAAAGTCTTCCTCTGTTAAGACTTTCTGGCTGCCTACAGACATTGCAAAAATAGCAAATAGGTCTTTAATCTTATTGCTGTCTGTAGTCTCATCAATACTAATGCCTATTTCACCGCTTTCAAAATATCGAAGGTTTATTTCACGCATTTCAGCCATATCTTTCACATTCTCCTGCGTTACACCTTCAGGTAATGCAAACTTCAGAGTGTCGAAATAATTGCTGTTAAGTTGTTTAAACCCAATTGCATTCAGTTCTTCTGCCATAATATTAGCATATGCATGAATGCGTTTTGCAATATTCTTTAATCCTTTAGGACCATGATATACTCCGTAAAAAGATGACATAGTAGCCAAAAGTGCCTGAGCGGTACAAATATTGGATGTGGCTTTTTCGCGTTTAATATGTTGTTCGCGTGTCTGAAGTGCCATTCTGTAGGCTTCCTTACCATATGCGTCTTTCGACACTCCAATGATCCTGCCCGGCACATTACGTTTATATTCATCGCGAGTTGCAAAAAATGCAGCCGATGGACCACCAAAGAACATTGGAATTCCAAAACGCTGACTACTACCGAAAGCGATATCTGCCCCCCACTCTCCGGGTGGAGTAAGCAATACAAGCGACATTAGGTCAGTTGCCACAGCTACTTTACATTCTGCAGCGTGTGCCTTTTCCACAAACTCTTTGTAGTCCGCTATATTTCCGTTACTGTTGGGGTATTGAACAATAGCTCCAAAGTATTTACCGCTATCAAAACTATGAGTTTTGTAGTCCCCCACTTCCACCTCAATTTCCACCAATTGCATTCTGGTTTTTAGTACCGAAAGGGTCTGTGGAAAAATATTTTTATCTACAAAAAGAGTTTCAGCGCCACTCTTTGCCATTGCACGACTGCGCAATCCGTACATCATTGACGATGCTTCGGCAGCTGCAGTAGCCTCGTCCAACAAAGAAGAGTTGGCAAGTGGCAGACCTGTAAGCTCAGCAACCATTGTTTGAAAGTTGATTAATGCTTCAAGTCGTCCTTGTGAAATCTCTGCCTGATACGGCGTGTATGATGTGTACCATACCGGGTTTTCGAACACATTTCTGTAAATAGCTGCAGGAGTGATGGTATTATACCATCCCATACCTATATATGTGGTATGAATTTTATTTGCAGAAGCTATTCTTGCTATTTCTTCTGCATATTCCATCTCTGTTAATGCCTCAGGCAATGAGAGTGGTTTTTTTAGTCTGATATTTTCAGGGATAGTTTGTTCGATAAGCTCATCAATAGAGGAAACCCCCACTGTTTGAAGCATATGTTCCAGGTCTTCAGGTTTAATCCCGATGTGACGGGACTTAAAATGTTCTATTTTCATACTTTTTGTATTTGATTAGGTGATTAAATTAATAGTTACTGCCACCCACAAAAGGGTTATGTTTTTTCTCTTTTCCAATTGTAGTGGAAGGTCCATGTCCCGGATATACTGATGTTTTGTCCGGCAATATGAGGAGTTTAGATTTTATTCCTTCAATAAGAAGATCAAAATCTCCTCCCAAAAGGTCTGTTCTTCCAATGCTTCCGCTAAACAGCACATCTCCCACAATGGCAACTTCTTCTCTTTCATTATAAAAAACCAGACTGCCCGGTGAGTGCCCTGGAATATGGATAATTTTAAATTCTTGATTTCCAAAAGTGATAATATCATCTTCTGTTAAGAATGTACCTATTTCAGGTTTGTAGTTTGTGTCGGAGTTAAATCCAAACATTTGTAGTTGGTCCTGCAAATTGTCCAATAAGAACAGATCATCTCTGTGTACCTCCAGTTTAAGGCCAAATTTGTCAGCCATTAAATTCACACCAAATAAATGATCGAAATGCAAATGAGTGTTGATTAATCTCTTAACTGTTAGATTATTTTCTTCAATAAAGTTGATTAATGCTTCATTTTCCCTCGGAAAAATCGATGCAGCATCAATGATAACACATTCAGATGTTTCATCATACAATACGTATGTATTAACACCTAAAGGATTAAATTCGAACGTTTTGATTTTCATTTTTAAATAGTGACTAAAATGCTTCCTAAGCATTATTGTTTTCTGTTACAAAGATAACTATTTCTTTGTAAACCGACTATAAAAAATAATTGGAAGACATCAGATTCTCTATTTCTTACATATTTATACATGATGTTTTGTTTTCATTCTGCAAAAATAATGTTTCAGTAACCAATTTTGTCGCTTGGGATATATAATAACTCCCGGACTCATAGTGGTGCTATATCTTTGCATTATCAAACAACGAAATAAAACAATCAGAATTATAAACAATTTAAAATTTAAAGAAATGAAGAAAACAATCTTTTCACTATTGTCACTGATGATGACATTCGGATTAATGAACGTAAATGCTCAAAATCCCATATCTTATGGAACAAAACTAGAGATGAACACCTCAAACTTCTTATTGAGCGACCTGGAAGACCAAAGCAGCACTATGCGAGTGGGAGCAAACTTTGGTGGATTTATGAAAATAGATTTGCATGAAAACTTTGCAATCCAGCCTGAATTATCGTTTTTCTACAGACAATCAAAAATGGAATTTGAAAAGGCAGGTGACGATACATTCAAACAGTGGGGTATGCAAATTCCGGTTTATGCTTTAGGGCAAATGGAAACTATGTCGGGCAGATTGTATGGTGGCTTTGGACCCTATGTAGGACTTGCATTTGATGCTCGCTATGACGATGCAGATGTAAATCTTTATAAAAAAGTGGATGGAAAAACCCCTATGAATCGTTGGGACTTTGGATTAGGCACAATGATTGGTTATGAGTTTAACAACGGACTACAATTAAATGCCGGATACCAGTTTGGTTTTATCAACCAACTTGACCAACTGAAGGATAATCACAAAATGCGTACTCAAACTGTTAATTTTGGTGTAGGGTATCGCTTCTAACAGAACAAAATAAGTGTGTTTAATTAAAAATACTGAGATTGTCTTTAGCCGGAAAAAACAACTCTATTATTATATTTATCAATAAACGGTGATGGTTGATTTGTTAGATTATTAAATGATAAAACCGCAATTGATAGCCTTTTTTTTCGGAAAAGACAATCTCTTCGAATAACTCAGTTCAGCTTTGTTCAAAATCCGACAGGATGTGTAATATAAATACGCAACTTGTCGGATTTCATTCTTTTTTACTACATTTGTCACAAGTATTAATAACACTATGGAGAAAAATCATAACCGTCTCTTACATCGTAAAAAACAGCCTTTTATTCTTAGCTATAATAAGGAGACAGCAGTAAGGGCCGCTGTTGCTATGAGTTTCATCCTAGCTTTTGTAATGCTCACTTCTTCAATTCTGTTTTCATCTCTAAACGATAGCAGAAATGTGCGATTTCTCGATTTTATTTCACTGCGTTCTATAGTTACTCTTTTATCAAATGCCTTGTTGCTATACTTTCTGTTTCGTCTGCAGTTTTGGGCAATCACCAAATATCCACATAATAAATTAAAAGCATGGGGAATTCTGCTAAGTTCTTTTGTGCTGATGGCTTTTGTTAGTCCTATCTTTACTCGTCTTCAGTGGTGGTGGTTTAGAGGCGAAGTTTCCAGTAGTGCAGTTTCAACCCTGCATTACATTAAGGATTTGGTAATACTTATTATTTCATTTCTCTTTACAGCATTGATTTATCTTAGTAATCAAAATCAAAAAAAGATAACTGAAAATCAAAACCTGGCAATGGAAAGTTTACAAAACAGATACGATGCACTGAAAAGTCAGATAGACCCTCACTTTCTCTTCAATTCGCTAAATACACTCAACGGATTGATAGGTTTTAATGATAAGCGCGCACACGAATATGTAGAGCAGCTTTCAGAGGTGTTTAGATACACCATGCAGGATAAGAAAATACTATCGCTTGATGACGAACTTAAGTTTGCCGAGTCATATATCTACCTCATGAAAATAAGATACAACGATGCATTACACGTTCATATGAAAATAGATCCGCAATACCGGAACTATAAAATGGTTTCTTTTGGCCTTCAGATTTTAATAGAAAATGCAATTAAACACAACGTAATAACACGTAAGTATCCGTTGAGTATTATCATTGAGACAACCCCAAATGGAAATGTGATTGTAGAAAATAATATACAGCCCAAACATAGCACAACAGAAAGTAGTGGGCTTGGACTTTCAAATCTCAATGAACGCTATCGCCTGATGTTTGATAAAGAAATAATAATCAGCCCCAACAACACTAAGTTTATTGTAGAAATACCTCTTATTGATAATAAAGACATATTGAAATGAATACATCACAAACAATATTAAATACAGTTATAGTAGAAGATGAATATATTGCGGCACAAAATCTGGAGAGGCAGCTTGGCCAACTAAGTCAAAAGTTTGAGATCCTTGCTGTGCTGCAAAGTGTGGACGAAAGTGTAGAATGGTTTAGCGAAAACAAACATCCCGATATTGTTTTTATGGATATTTACTTAGCCGATGGTGACTCGTTTTCTATTTTTGAACAAATAGAAATTAACTCGCCTATAATATTTACCACCGCTTATGATGAATATGCACTAAAAGCATTCCAGGTAAACAGTATTGACTATCTGCTTAAACCAATTAAGCAGGAGAATCTAAAAAAAGCACTCGACAAATTATCTAATCTTGCCGGTTCCTCTTTGGTTGCAGATGAGAGCAATAGCAATATGGTGGAGAAGATTTTAAAGACTATTCGTGAAAATAAGAACCCGTATAAAAAGAATTTCCTAATTCCATTCAAGGACAAACTTATTCCCGTACCCGCTGATGATATAGCGTTTATTATGTCTGAGTATAAAATGGCAAGGGTAATCACATTTAGCGGACAGCGATATACCATCGACACTTCTCTGGATGAAATGATGCGACAGCTCAATCCTGACAAGTTTTACAGAGCCAACCGCCAATATATTGTGGCACACAGAGCTATCACCGATATGTCTATATGGTTTAATGGCAAGCTGGCGGTCAACCTGTCTGTTCCCACAGATGAGCGCATCATTGTGAGTCGTGCCAAAAGCAATGAACTAAAAGATTGGTTTAGCGACAACTCACATTAGATGGTTTAAAATATTTGATGTTTATTTACAGATTTCGAATCCAGACATTCCTAAACGATACAGCCGTGCCATGATCCTGAAGCATCAAAGGCAAGCGACCGTGGGCCTTATATTCGGGTAGTCCAATATAAGGTGTATCACCTTGTACTACGAAATTGTTTTGAATTAAAATACCATTTAGCACTACCGTAATCATCGCCGGCGATTCAAGTTTGCCTCCGGTTCCAAACCTGGGAGCCTTCCAGTATATGTCATACACCTGCCACTCACCATTTTTGGTGTAAGCATTCACCAATGGAGCAGATTGCTTGTATATGCTGCCCACCATTCCATTAACGTAAGTGGGGTTATTATCGCCATCAAGAACCTGTACTTCATAGGTACTCATCAGGAATATTCCACTGTTTCCTCTGTTCTGTCCATGATGATTTTCAGGAGCAGGAGACTTAAACTCAATATGCAGCTGACAATCCCCAAAATGTTCTTTTGTCATAATACCACCACTTCCGGGCTTAACACTCATTACACCATTATCCACTGTCCATTGTGGTGCCTCTCCTTTATCATTCACCCATTTTGACAAGTCGGTTCCATCGAAAAGGACAATGGCGTCTGACGGAGCAGAACCTGCTGTTTTGCCCGGTGTTACCTTCTCAGGCAGAGGGCTATACCACTCTGTTTGCTCGGGAGTCCATTGCGAAAATGCAAAAAAAGTAATTAGCATTCCAAGTGCTGTCAATTTAAATTTCATAGAATTAATATTTTAATGATTTAGATAAAATACGAACTACATGCACTAGCTTCAGGTGCTATATTTTCGATTACAAATATAATAGAAATATCTTATCATATCTGAAAACCTCATAAAAATCAATACACTTCAGTATTGGTAAATTTCACTTCAGCCGCCAATATTTACGGTTCGACACCCTCACAGCAACTTCAGCGCCCTTTTGTATATAATTTTGCACCCGTGATTCAAGTAATCATTTACGATTTATTTTCGACATTGTTTCGGGAATCGACATGTCAAAATTGGACTAGAAATAATTATACAACAACAATAAATACAAACAACATGCACAGAAAAAAGAAGAATTCAACACAGAAATTTCTGCACAGCTTTATTGCAATATTTTTGCTGGTTGCAGTTCCTGCTGTTGCACAGCAAAAACTGACGCTGGAAGAGTGCAGAACAATGGCATTAGAGCAAAACAAGAAAGTGAAAATTGCACAGGAAGATGTTAAGGCCGCTACTTACACCAAGAAAGCAGCCGGCACACATTATTTGCCTAAATTGAGTCTGAGCGGTGGTTATCTTCGAACCAACAAAGATATTAAACCACTCAACGACGATCTCTTTTTACCAATCGTTCCTTACAACACTATTGACCCTACTACAGGCAAGTTTAATTCTGATGCATTGCAGGATCCGCAAACGGCACTTAATACAATTGTAATGAACCCCGAGACAGGGCAGCCCGTGCTGGATGCTTCTGGTAATCCGGTGTTTAAAAATTATGCAATGTTACCTGCTGATCAGCTCAAGTTTGATAACAATAACTATTACTACGCCCGATTGAGTGTTAATCAACCGCTATTCACCGGTTTGAAAATCACCGAAAGCAACAAAATGGCACAATACGCCGAGAACATATCACGTGAACAAGTAGTATTGACTCAGGCTGAAGTGTTGACTCAAACCGATGAAGCATATTGGCGTGTGGTTTCACTGCAAGAGAAAGTAAAACTTGCACATTCATATCGTGATTTACTCAATCGACTTGTTACTGACTTGGAGAATATGTACAGCGAAGGCATCATCACCAAAAATGATTTGCTAAAAGCACAGGTTAAACAAAATGACGCCAACTTACAGGTACTTAAAGCTGAAAACGGATTGGAATTATCTAAAATGGCACTTGCGCAAATCATTGGACTCAACTACGAATCAGTTGATATAACAGAAAATATAATAGAAGCTGCAGCCATTTCCACTGTAGATCTTTCAACCCGCTATTCAGCAGACAATCGTGCCGAAGTAAATATGCTTAAAGAAAAAGTAAATATTATGCAGGCTAACAAGAATATCGAACGTTCAAAATTCATGCCTACTATTTTGCTTACCGGAGGATATGGGTTTATGAATCCAAATCCATACAACGGACTACGTAACGAATTTGGTGGTGACTGGAGTGTGGGAGTTGTGGTTTCTATGCCCGTCTTTACCTGGGGTGAACGCAAGCACAATATGAACATTGCAAGTGTCAAAAAACATCAGGCGCAATATGAACTGGAAGAAGCTCGTGAGCTTATCGACCTTCAGATACACCAAAACAGATTTAAGCATATTGAATCTCTCAAGAAAGTTGAAATGACTAAGCTCTCAAAAGATCAGGCAGAGGAGAATATGCGTGTAGCAGAAGATAATCTGGCAGAAGGACGCACCCGATTAAGCGAACTTCTGGAAGCTCAGGTACAGTGGTCAGACGCCTATTCCGAGTATATAGATGCTATGGTAGAGGTTAAAACAACACAGAGCGAACTCGAGAAAGCTACGGGACAGATATATGAACAATTGAAAAATTAATAACAAAAAACTCATACAACATGCAATTAACAAAAAGACTTATACTTTCAACCGGACTTATTGCTCTGCTGGCAACCGGTTGCAACAACAACAGCTCAACGAGAGTTGAGACTGATATAAAACCGGCAGTAAAAGTAACAGTAGCTAAATCTGTAGAAAAAGAATATTCACCCCAGCTCAATTTTACGGGTACTGCCGAAGCAGGCAAAGAAGTAAATTTAGGTTCAGCTATTCCGGGGCGAATAGAAAAAATAAATTATCAAAAAGGTAGTTTTGTACCTAAAGGTTCTGTGATTGCAGAGCTTTCAGACGAAATGTTGATTCAGGCGCAAATTGAACTTGATGCTATTCGCAAAGACTTTGAGCGTGTGAGCCGACTAAAAGAAAAAGGGAGTATGAGCATTATGGATTACGATCACATCAAAGCAAAGTTTGAGGCAAGCCAGTCGAAAGTTGACATGCTCAAAAAGAACACTTCAATAACAGCACCATTTGGCGGCGTATTAGTTGACATTATGGTCAATGAAGGAGAAAACTTCTCATTCATTCCATCTCTCAGCAGTGATATGAAAATGAAAAGCGGGATTGCAACACTTATGCAGCTTAACCCGTTGAAGGTAAGTATCGAGATCAACGAAAAAGAACTAAGCTCAATCGTTAATGGACAAACAGTGAGTGTTCATTTTGATGCTTATCCTGATGAGGAATTTCAGGGGAAAATAACATATATCTCACCTGTTTTGTCGTCAATGTCACGCACATCTACTGTTGAAGTTTCTGTTCCCAACAATGGAACCAAACTTAAACCCGGAATGTACTGCCGCACCTCTATAGAACTTGAGCAGACATTAGGCGTATTTGTTCCTATGAATGCTATTTATCGCCAGCAAGGGTCAGGCGAAAACTTCATTTTTGTAGTCAACGACAACAATACAGTAAGTCGCATATCCGTTACGCGTGGCGAAACAGAAGGAACCTTTGTTCACATTCCTGAGCTTGATAAAGATATCACAGTTGTGATTGATGGGAAAAACAAACTGGAAGATGGATCACAAATAGAAATTGTATCTTAACTCATTCCGGTTAAGCAAGACAATTATTAATCAACTACTAACTCAAAAACTTATTTGAATGTATGGAGCCAAACATAAAAATATGACTTCAACCCGGGTCATGGAGACAAAGCTCATCAATCAATAAGTGAAATAATATAATAATCGTATGAAATTACCCGAATTAGGCGTAAAAAGACCCGTTGCAACTGCAATGATATTTATCGCCATACTTTTTCTCGGAGTGGTGTCACTAAAAATGCTCCCACTCGACCTTATGCCCGAGATGGAGTTTCCATCCGTAACGGTGATTACCGTTTATCCCGGTGCATCGGCAAATGAGGTGGAGGAACAAGTTACCAAACCTTTGGAAACAGTTCTGTCTGCTGCCGAGCATCTAAAGGAAATTAAATCAACATCTAAAGAGAATGTCTCATTTATTCAACTCAGCTACAACTGGGGTGGAGATGTTACATCGGCTGCCAATAATGCACGTGACTTAATCGAACTTGGTAAAAGCCGTCTGCCTTCAGCAGCACGTCAGCCCATTATTCACAAGATTAACTCTTCAATGATGCCCATTATTGCCTATGGAATTAATGCTGAAGAAAACTACAACGGCATTGAACATATCATCGAAGAGGATATTGCAACAGTGCTGCGCAAGGTTGACGGTGTGGGTACTGTAATCTATCTTGGACAGCCCGAACGGGAAATAAGAGTGAGTGTTAACCCACAGCAACTTAATGCTTATGGTTTGTCAACCTCACAAATTTCAACTATGCTCAAGGCAAACAATATTAATGTGCCTTCAGGTAATATCAACACGGGAGTTTATGACTTTTCTGTAAATGTACCGGGCAAGTTTGAGTCTGTAAACGAAATAGGTAATACTGTTCTTAAAGCCTTCAATGGCAAAGTTATTCGCTTAAAAGATGTAGCAACAGTCGAAGATACTTTTGTTGAAAAAGAATCATTTGCACGTAACCATCTTGGTGAAGGTGTTGCACTGATGGTGCAAAAACAATCAGGCACCAACACCGTAGAGGTAGTAAACGCTATACGTGAAAAAATGGCTGAAATTCAAAAAGGCCTGCCATCGGATATAAAGATAAATGAAATTCTTAGTACTGACGAAATGGTTGTCGATTCGGTTAACAACCTAACATCGTCAATTTGGTACGCTCTTCTGTTTGTTACGCTGGTGGTACTTATGTTCTTGCGCGAGTGGAAATCATCACTTATTGTTTTCGTAACAATGCCGGTTTCGCTTATCAGCACATTTATTGCTATGTATATAATGGGCTATACCATTAATATCTTCTCGCTGATGTCGCTCATCATTGCCATTGGGATGGTGGTTGACAACGCCATTGTTGTTTTGGAAAATATCACACAGCATATTGAGGATGGAGCTAAGCCACATCAGGCAGCTATTTTTGGAACATCAGAGATGGGAATGGCAATTGCGGCTTCAACAGCCACTACTCTGGTTGTTTTCCTCCCTCTGTTGTTTATGGGCGGAGTTGTAGGTATCATGTTTAAGCAATTGGCTGTACTTACATCTGTAGCTTTGCTAACATCACTGTTTACTGCCCTTACGCTAACACCTCTGTTATCGTCACGACTACTCAAAGAACCACCTCGTGATCCGGACAAACAACGTCATTCAAAATTTTATATTGCAAGTGAGAAGGTGTTCAATGAAATTGAAAATACATATAAGAACATGTTGGGTTGGGCCGTCTTCCATAAAAAGATAACTATTTCTGTGTCAGTACTAATATTTATAGGAACTATGTTCCTGTCACGCAACATTGGTACAGACTACATACCCGACTTTGATGCCGGAACCATTTCTGTGGTATTTGAAACAGAGGTGGGAACCAGCCCCGAACAAACAGACAGTCTCGGACAGAGAATTCTAAAAATTATGCTTGATGATATTCCCGAAATATCTGAAGGGGCAATCGCCTCCATCTCAGGACAAACACAGGATGGTGCACTGACTACTGTAGGGTTTAAAGAAGGTAAAAACGTAGGTACAGTAATTTGTCACCTTGTTTCGTCCGATCAGCGTAAACGTAGTGCTTCTGAAATTGCAGACGTAATCCGTGAAAAGACTGATAATATGCCACAGCTTGACAAGGTGCGCGTTCAGGGAGGTAGTGTGCTGGCAGCAGCCATTACCGGCAATAAGCGTCCAATTGAAATTATAGCATCAGGAAATGACTATGACAAATTGAATAATGTAATTCTGCAGTTGGAAGAAAAAATGAAAAATGAGAAGTCATATACAGACGTAGCAACGACTATCGATCCCGGTAAGCTTGAAGTTCAGGTGCTGGTAGATAAAGACAAAGCATCACAAATGGCTCTCAATAACGCACTGATTGGTATGCAGGTACGTCAAAATCTCTATGGGACTGAATCTGGTGATTTTACGGAAGAAGGAAACGACTTTGATATAGTGGTTAAATATGACATTGATTATCGCAACGAGGTATCAAAACTCAAAGAGATGCAAGTCACAAACCTGCTGGGACAACATGTGCCACTGTCGGCAGTTGCAGATATTATTGAGACCACAGGCCCACTCGAAATTCAGCGCGAATCACAAGAGCGTTTTGTAAAAGCCTCCGCCGATCTTGACGGTATCTCGTTGGGTGATGCAACTCAAATAGCGCAAAGAATGATTGACGAAATAGATATTCCCGAAGGTGTGTCTGTTGCTATTGGTGGTCAGGTTGACGATCAGTCAGAATCATTCCAGTCACTCTACCTTATTTTCTTCCTTGGCATTGCTTTGGTATATATGGTGATGGCTGCACAGTTTGAGTCATTCAAAGATCCGTTTATTATACTGTTTGCAATTCCTTTTACTCTTGTAGGTGTAATATTGGCATTCTGGATTACAGGATTAACTTTAAGTGTTACCACCTTTATCGGCCTGATTATGCTTGTAGGTATTGTGGTAAACAATGGTATTATTTTGGTGGACTATACCAACATGCTTCGTCATCGCGGCTACAACCTTCGCGATGCAGTGATGGAAGCAGGTCGCTCACGCTTGCGTCCGGTGTTGATGACTTCGCTCACTACAATACTTGGTATGTTGCCTATGGCACTTAGCGGCGGAATGGGTAAAGAAATGTACTCTCCTCTGGGAATAACAATTATTGGCGGATTGCTTATATCTACTATTGTTACTCTTATTTTAGTGCCCACTATGTACACAGCACTCTATCACCGAACGCTAACAGAAGATCGTAGCCGTGTAAGGCTATTAAAAAGAAAAGAATCAGCTTTGGAACAATAAATTATTGAATACTATGATGATGTGTTTTTAATGAAAGCAGGAGGGCAATTGCCCATTAACCGCAGGGTGATTGTTCTCCTCTTTTTTAATACTAATAATATCAGAAACTTTTTAAAATAAAATCATTATGCAATTTATATATATAACGTGTAACATAAGTATGCTTGAAACCGTAACCGAATTGATAGATGAATTAGAAATTATGAACTATCAGGTTATTGAGCAGGTAACGGCAAAGAGCCACTACGACAAACCAAGACTCAACACTGCTGTATGGCCAAGCTTTAATGCTTCAGTGTTGATTCAGGAAAAAAACATTAAGAAAACAGATGCCCTCTTGTTCGAAATTGAACAGTTCAATCAAAAAGCCTACAATAATGGTGAATTGATTGCTGCACACAGATGGGATATAGAAAAATGGACTGAAGTAAGACCGGTTGGTTAGATGCATGTTGTAAATTCAGTCTCATTTTGAAGAAGCTGTCTCAAGATAAACTTTGAGGCAGCTTTACTATACTCCCTTATGAAGTAAAGCTTTATTGTGAAACAAACTCGAAAGTTTGCTGATGTCAACTTTATTATTACCTTTGCAGGATTAAATCTACTATCGTAACTATCTGATCATCTGTGAATAATATGAACTACAGATAAAACAGGTAAAGACATGAAAAAGATTTCAGGATGCGATGGTTGCAAAATGAAAAACCGAAAACGATTTTAGCTTGCGATGGTCGCAAAATGGAAATCGTAAAAAGATTTCAAGTTGCGAGGGCTGCAAAACAAAAAGTCATGAAAGATTTCAACTCGCGAGGGTTACAAATTCAAAACTCATAAAAGATTTTAGATTGCGAGGGTCGCAAAATAGAAAATTGAAAACAATTTGAGGCTGTAGGGCCTGCAAATTCAATTTCGCATTCCATAAACCAAACTGCGACTTGTATTTATTACAAATATGAAAACACTTTTGTAACCAACAGCCCTGAGAAAGCTCAAATCAGAAACCAGTTTCGAACCAATACGGATGTTGAAACTGAAATCAGAAACCTATTTTGAACCAATACAGATGATAAAGCACAAAATAGAAACCTAATTTTGACTAACACGTATCGTAAAACAGAATTTCAAAAACCCTAAAGCTGCCAATAATTATTGCTAAGCACTAATGTTAAATGTATCTTTGATTCGTACTCGGCTACATATTCTATCGTCAAATGCCAATAGAATAATTCATTAGTGAATACTACTTAACTCATTTTGTATTATCTTTGGGGAAACTACAATATAAGCTGTTTGCAGATTTATTTTCTTTATTTAAAAGATACTATTGACATGGAATACATTGATTTTGAAACGGGTTTTATGCGTGACTTAAAAAACAACACTTACATTTCTGTTTATTGCAGAATAATAGACAGAATGGAAGAAGCAAAATTCAAACATTCTCACTTGTCCGACAGCATTGAGTTGCTGAAGAGACACGGTATTGAAAATGTTGGGCAAAAACCGGAGTCCAAACACATTAACACGCCCCAAATACAAAAGCTACACAAGGAGCGAAGGAAGCAGCTTGCAAAGATGCGGGATATTATAGATCAGATATCTTCCGATGAAGATATCTTAACCGTGAAAACTGCCCGTGCACTGCAAAGTTTTATGAAGCCTTTACGCAATTATATAGGCTCGCGCAATGTGAACGACGAGAGGGAAGCAGTATATACGATTGAGAGGGGCGTTGATTATTTTGATGAATATAATTCGGCATTGCGAGAGATTAATCTATTGCCTTTTATTGAACGGCTGATTAAGTGCAACAATGAAATATTGAAGCTTGAGTCTGAGCGCGATGAGGATAACTCTGCCTATGTCTTGGGAAATGAGCGCAAGTTGAAGAGCTACAGAGATTTGAATATGGTGCTGGAGGTGCTCAACAGTGCTATAGAGCTGGGCAAGGATGACTGTGAGCTCGCATTTAAGGTGGGTGAGAGTATCAATATGTTGCTTAGACGCGAACGTGGCTATGTGCGTATGGTGGAGACAAAAAAGAAAGGTTGATTGTTGAGTTCAGAACTAAAAAATGGCACTTCAGTAACTTTATTTATCGTTTCAGTAATTTCCTTTTGCTATTAATATATTGTCTGAGCCAAAGAACTCATCTGTATCAAAAAGCACCCCTTTAATTCTGTATCTCACCCCACCTGTTATCGCCATCATAGCGGTTGCTTCTGTTTACTTTAAGATAAGAATTGGCCATGAAGTCAAATATATTTATTAAGTCAACCCTATTTATATGTTTATATATTCCATCGGTTGCAAATGGTTTGTCTTTTCCATTTCTTCCACAATTTTTCTTGCAAACATATTATTAACCTTATGTCCCGGTCGCACAGATATAATTGTACCTTTTATAAACCTGCCTGTCAGCGCAATATCACCCATTATATCTAATATCTTATGTCGTGCAGGCTCGTTTTTGAATCTCAGAGGCTCATTCATTAAATAACCCAGCTTATTTGCATCCCGCTTTTCTACCTTCATTATCTCTGCTATTTGATCAAATTCAGATTGCGGCAAAGGCTGATCATATATTACGATTGCATTATCCAGGTCACCTCCTTTTATTAATCCATGCTTTATAAGAGTTTCCATTTCATTTACAAACACAAACGTCCTGCACATCGAAAACTTCTCATTAAACTCGGTTATATCTTCGAGATTAGCACTCTGAACATTTAGAATTACAGAGTCAAAAGAAATCTGCGTATGTATGCTAAGAGAATAAGATGGAGATAACAACATTCGAGAACCGCTATCTTCGTCATAATACTCAATTGTTGTTTCGGGAGTAAAATATTCTCTTACAGCATTTTGTTCTACAGCACCTGTGCTAAGTATTTTATCTACATATAGTAATGAACTGCCATCCAGTATCGGAAATTCGGGAGCATCCACCTCGATCAGACAATTATCAATTTCGTTGGCATATAGCGCTGCCAATGCGTGCTCAACTGTAGCCACTTCCACACCCTTGTCAGATAAAACCGTGCTTCGCGTAGTGTTGGCCACATTTTTGGCTATTGCATCTATAGTTGGCTCTCCGGGCAAATCAACTCTTCTGATTTTATACCCTGTATTTTCTGCTGCCGGGAGGAATGTTACGGTTGAAGTCATTCCTGTGTGCAGGCCCTTGCCGGTCAATGAAAAGGAACCGGCCAGTGTTCTTTGTTTTTCTATTCTTGAATTATGCATGTTGTTTTTAATTATTAAAATCCAAATGTACAGATAATGATGTGTTAGTTTTTATTAGAACTCACCCAAGTGTATCATGAGGTTACCCAACTGTCAAAAATCCATGCCGAATTAAATTGCTCTCATCAAAAAGCAAAATTCATTGCCACACGCACTCCATGTTTCGAAATATTGGGATGATTGAGATATGTGAGACGACGATAATAGTTGACCTGAAAAACACGAAAAATATTTTCCACCCCGAGGCTATATTCTAAATAGGGTTTGCTTTCAAATACAAAGGTGTTGTGAGGCAGAATAAACAGATTGTCTGATAAAGAAGGATTGTTTTTATCTGACAGTTTGCCGTAGAACCCACTGATAGATGCCACCTCTCTAATGCCCAGCCTGTTAATAAGCGGAATTCGATTAGTAATCAGACCATTTAAATGATAGTTCACAGTAGCCGACACATACTCGTCAGCAACCATCTCCATCGCATTCATTAAGTGGAAAGCATCCTGCTGTATGGTTAGCGATTGATTTGAATTGGGCATAATCAACAATGGAAATGGTACTTTGTCCCATACTTTTCCTGCTTTTATTTTTGTATCCAATCTACCAAACGATGAAAGCCAGATACGCTTCTCGAAGCTCAGCTCAGTGTGATGATAATTGTAGATGCCACCCAACAAGGCGTCTGTTCCAACCTGATGAGACAGCATCAGCACCGGAGTATCTTTGGACAGATTGGCAGATGATCCCTGACCCGCCCTTGTGTTATATTTTCGTTCACCGGGCGCAAAACGAATTGAAGCCCCCCACTCCGCTGTTGTGAAATCGCTCAACTCTGTCAGATTACCATCTTCCGATTGCAAAATATATTTCAAAGCTCCCGCAGCTTTGTTGTTTTGATGTTGCAGCCATGTTTTAATAGTCAACCCGTTGAGCCATTCTTTTTCATACTGAAGCTTGTTGGTTCTCAGATAATTCATTTTATCAATCTTCTGACCAACCTTCACGGCGACAAACATATTATCCTTACTGGTGTGAATAAAATCCTGCCCCGGAGTGTATATGTCATATTCGTGCGAAAGACTAATATTATTTCGTGGAGACTCGTTTTCGTGATAGTTCTTGTCGTCAAAACTATAGGTAAGCTTTCCGTTGTATTTCAACTTTTCATCTTTGAATCCATAAGCAGCATAAGCACCCGCAAAAAGCCTGGGATGCAAGTTGGCAGTTGTTAAAGCACCTGCTCGCAGTCTCAATCCTTCAACTTCGTTGAACGAAACAGTCGTGTTCATTGGGCCAATGTCCACTTTGTTTTTGTCATGTTCGCTACTCGTTTCTATATAACCGTAAGTGAGAATCTCAACCGCTTTCATAAAAGTCCTGAAACCTTTATTGCCCTCCATTTGTGTCATTACGTCACCCACCGAATTCTCCATTTCACTAAGTGGCACATGCCTTTGTGTGCTCCACAACGAGTCGCTAATCTGGATGTTTTCAGCCGTATGAACATCGCCGGACAAACTAAACACATCATTATCATCCACCCGATCCAGTCTGTAATTTTCATAGCTTCGCAGCTGATGGGCATATATCTCCTGAGTTCCCTCAACAACATGAAATAGAAGATATGTATTATCTTTGTCCATTACCCACATTCCGTCGTCTGTCTGCTTAAACTCCTGTTCTATATGAAGATGCTTTACAAAGTTGAGGTTGATTTGTGTCGGAACGTTAAGAGTTACCTTCTTTATTGCATACGTTCCATCAGTCAAAACGTACAACCGCCCCGTAAAGCCGTAACTCTGCGAATTGGTTGGCACAAATGCAAGGTCGATACATTGATTTCCATTCACCACCACGGTGTCCATAATGAAATACTTATAGTATGAAGTAGCCAAAGTTGATGAAAGAGGACTAACAAAACGGTTGAGCAGAAAGTTGATATTATTGTCAAAGATGTTTACGTCCTGAAGTATCTCATCGATATTGCCGCTTAGAGAGCCATAGTTATCCAGCTTTTTATCAATTCCCTCGTGACGAATGGCTTTATAGATTATCTTCTCAGATTTGGGACTTTTCCTGTAATACTTATCTGCAAGTTTTTCACGTATTGAGAGTATCAGGATAGGCTTGTCATCAATAGCAGACGTGTCCACATAATTTTCCAAAAAAGGGAATCGTCGCTGCAATCTGCTTTTGTCATCGGCATTAAAGTCATTTAGAGCCAGGCTCAGTTTTTCATAACTTTCCACCTGATATTCTTCGAGTGAACCAATACGATTGTCATCCTTGTGTTCAATTACTTTCCGAATCAAATCAACAGCCGGATTGTTCTTTCTGCTATACCTCTCTTTTTTGGGTCGTATCACCACTTCATCAAGCTCAAAAACAGTTGGCGACAAGAGGATTTCAAGTCCATCATTCTTTTCGCCACCCCTTATATTGATTCGCTGCGTATCATATCCTACAAACGAAAATATCAAAACATTGTGTCCATCTGAATTTTTAATCTCAAACTCTCCGTCATCGTTGGTAATCCCTCCCGAAGTTGAATTTTCAAATATAATTGTTACAAAAGGCATCTCTTCGCCTGTCACAGCATCTCTAACGAGTCCGGAAGCTGAAGTGGTTTTTTTAGGTGCAGCGCTGATGCTTACTGAAAATATAAATAATATCAGACATAGCAATGCCTGAACCTTATGTGTAGTCATAATTCCCATCTTAACCTCCAAAAATAACCAGAATAATACTCTTTGGAGGCTGTGGCAATACTCAACTAGCATTAAACGGCGCCCAACCACATAAAACAGACGCCGAAATAAAATGACTTTATAGTATATTCAAGTGAGTGTTCTGAAAATAAATTATCTTTGTCTGATATTAACACAGAAAACAATGAAAACTTACGTTCAACTAAATAATATGCACTTTCGCGCCTATCACGGCGTTCTTCCCGAAGAGAATATCAAGGGAAATAACTTTGTGGTTAACCTCCGTTTCGAAACCGACTTCAGCGCAGCAATGGAATCAGATGATGTGAACGACACACTCAACTATGCTGAGGCCTACGATATAGTGAAGGCCGAGATGATGATTACCTCCAAACTTCTTGAACACGTAGCAGGACGCATTTACCGCAAGCTCAAAGACAAGTTCCCGGATGCGCGCATTGTAGAACTCAGGGTTGCCAAAAAGCGCCCACCCGTGGAGGGAGAAGTTGAGCAATCGGAGATTATATTGATGGAATAAATGAAGTAGAAACTGTTATTTAAGTAGATATATATTACTTTATGATGAGATAATTTTAATCACTATAAATATTACCGCTATGACAAACAAAGACATACACATAGTTTTCGGACAAAGCGCAAGAGGCATGTTTGTGCATAGTAAAAAATTTGATTTAGATTCAATCCAATTAATTTGTCTGGAGGATTTTATGAATATAGGTCCTGTGTCGGACTTAGATTCTGACGAGGGAGTCAATATCAGAAGTCAATGGCAGCTAAAAGTATTTGATTCAATACTCACGGCCGATTTGGTAAACATAAAAACTTTAATGAATAACTACAGTAATGAAAATATCTATTTGTGGACAGGGATTGATGCTTCTGAAATAATTCATACAGCAAGATTGCTATACAACCTGCAACCTTGCGGCAATAATGTTTATATGTTTGATTTCTCAATTTTCTCACAAAAGAATATATACGGGCAAACAGTATATCCACGAGTTTTGAAATCAACGGATTTAAATAATGTTGACGATCCGGAAAAATATTTTCGTCTGTTAACCGAAGAAGAGCTGACAAGCTACATGGAGCTATGGAAAAGGGTGAAATCTGATAATCATCCGGTATGGATTTTAGAAAACAATCAAATTGTGGGAAAAGATGAAGACTATTTCGACTCGTTTTTGCTTTCATATTGCACAAATGAGTTTCAGTCCCCTGCATGGATTATAGCAAATGTGCTTTGTGATATAGATTTTGCTGTCTCTTCCGATGCATTTCTAAATTATAGATTAAAGCAGCTGGTCAAAACAAATAAACTGGAAGCAAGAGGAGAGATGAGAGCGATAAGAGACTACATGGTAAGACTTAAAAATTGACCATTTACATATAAAATTACGAACGCCACAATACCATGAAAACATATACTTAAAAAATAATTCTGATTTTCCATGTAATATTTTTCTCCCTTGTGCGTCATACATAAAAGCAACGTATATAATGTTTGATAAAAAGATACTACCGTTATCAGATTCGCTCTACCGAATGGCACGCTCCATTTTGCAAGATGCCGACGAAGCACATGATGCGGTGCAAGACCTTCTGATGAATTTGTGGGAAAAACGTAACGAATTGGCAGACGTGGAAAACCTGAATGCTTTTGTATTTAGAAGTCTGCGAAATAAATCTCTCGATATGCTTCGCAAAAGAAGGTACAATAATGAAGAACTGGATAACACTGTGTCTGAATCAAACACTCCGTACGAACAAACAGAACAACAAGACATGGTGGGCAGAGTGCATTTTTTTATAGAACATCTTCCCGAACTGCAACGAACCATCATCCGCATGCGTGATGTGGAGGGAATGGAGATTCAGGAAATTGCCGACATCACCGAAATTACGCCCAATGCAGTTAGGGTAAATCTGTCGCGCGCAAGGCAAAAAATAAGAGAACAAATCATTAAAGAAAACAGCATATGAAAAAGCGAATAGATACATTAATAGAACGTTATTTCAGTGGTGAAACCTCACTTCAGGAAGAACAGGAACTGAAAAGTTATTTCGCATCTGGAAAAGTTGCAGACCGACATCTAGCGTATGTACCACTTTTCCAAAACTTCTATACTGAAAAGGAACAGCAATTTGTGCCTGCATTTTCCTCACACAAAAGGAAACGTAAACTGGTGCATCTGACATGGATATCAGGAGTTGCAGCATCAATTGTGCTGGCGTTGCTACTAATTCCCAGACAACCGCAGGATACTTATCTGGTGGTAAACGGGCAAAAGATATATGATACAGAAATGGCAATCAGTCGGGCAGAGCAAAAGCTAAACGCTATAACATCCAAAATATCATCATCTCTGGAACCTATTGAAAGAACTGACCGCAATCTGGAAAGAGCTCTGCAACCGGTGAGAGCTGCTGAAGAGTCGGTACTGCAACAAACAAATGATTATCAACATTAACACTTTACAATATAATGAAAATGAACAAGAAAATATTTTTGATTTGCACAGTAGTGCTCCTAAGTTTGTCGCTCGCTGCACAAGACATCAGCTCGATAATGAATAAGTATGGAAAAGTAGAAAATGTGGAACTGGTAAAGATTAATAACTTCGTGCTCACAATGGCAAGAATGGCTGCAGACAAAGAATCTAAGCAGGTGCTGAAAAAGATAACAGGAGTAAAAGTCCTGGCTGCCGACAGCACAGCAAATGTAAAGAATCTTATAAGTGATATTGAAGACGTAACCACCCGACAGAACTACGAAAAGATAATTGAAGTTCGCGAAAAAGGTGAAAAAGTTAACATCTACTTTAAAGAACTTGGTAAAAACAAAACCGAATTGCTGGTGGTAAACAGTGAAAAGTCGGGAGAGGTAAACCTGGTTCTTATCAGTGGAAATATCACACCCGAGGAATTTAAAGAATTGAATAACAAAGACAAAAACAACAAATAAAAACTTACAACAATGAAAAAAATAATTATACTAACTGCCCTGCTCCTTGCAGCCTCCACAGGTATATATGCACAAAAAACAATGAAATCAATCTTTGACCGTTATGGTGACGACGAACGATTATCGTACGTATCCGTAGGCAAAGGAGCTTTTAATATGATTAGCTCGCTGGGCGCATTGAGCGATGTGTCGTCAGACGAAAAGGAGATATTAGCCAACATGACCGGACTCAAAATCCTTTCGCTTGAATCTGACAGCACAAACAAGAAACTCTACAACACTCTGCTATCGGAAGTAAAAGCTGCAACCTCTGCCAACACTCACGAAACGCTGGTGGAAGTGCGGGAGAAAGGCGAGCGAACAGAAATATTTGTTGCCAAAGATCAGTCTGAAATGATAATCATAAGCAAAGACGATGAAGACCTGAGCATCATATGGCTGCAGGGGACTCCCAAAAAGAAATAGTGTGGGAATCATTTTTTGACAAGAGTATTTCTCACATATCATTCACTTTTATTATCTTTGAACATTCAATCAATAATAAAGAGAGAACAATGAGTACAATCGACGAAAAGACCAAAGCGCGACTACTTGATTTTACTAAAAATCAGACACTGAACAAAACCATCGAATCGCGTCGAAAAATAGCCGGTATTGAATATATAGACATCAGAAGACAACTGGCCATTATAATGGAAGAATACGGAGAAGGTGTCGATAAAGAAAAAATTGCCAAAATAGAATTGCCATTTTTACTGAATAGTGCAAAGAGGAATTACCCGGGTCTGGGCGACGTGCTGGCAATAGCCAACGTGGATGTGTTATTCGATGAGCCATATAATTTTTTGCATAGAGACTTCATTCCGGAGTACTCCAAAGACGCCATACTCGTACTACAGTCGCGATACTACATCAGCAACAATATGGTGGCAATGCAAAACTACAAAGAAGTTAAAGAAAACAACTACACCATTATATCGGGCGCTTATTTTAGCACAGTAGATGATTACTTCACTGAACTGGGACCTCAGGTGTAAATAGTCACACTGTTTTGTAGAGGAATATTCAAATATTATCAAACAAAAGAGCACCCTTTTGGGGTACTCTTTTTTATTTATATCCGGAATAATATCTCTATATATGATATTTAAAGCGTAACTCCCGTTTTAAAGATAGATATTTCGCGATAGTTTTTCTTCTCGTTATTAACCTTCTCTCCACTTGCCACTGCAATAACGTAGTCTATAAATCTTTCGTTTACATCCTCAATAGATTCATTTTCCACAATGGTGCCTGCATTGAAATCTATCCAGTTACTTTTGCGATTGTAAAGAGGTGTATTGGTAGATATTTTCATCGTTGGGACAAAGCTGCCAAAAGGAGTGCCCCGTCCCGTTGTGAACAACACTATGTGGCATCCGCTTGCCGCCAGAGCAGTAGCAGCAACCAAGTCGTTGCCTGGTGCGCTCAAAAGATTCAATCCTTTGGTCTTGATACGATCTCCATACATCAGGACATCTCTAACAAGTGATTTTCCACATTTCTGAGTGCATCCAAGTGATTTTTCCTCAAGTGTGGAAATACCGCCGGCTTTATTTCCCGGAGATGGATTTTCATAAACAGGCTGATTGTTGCGAATGAAATAATCTTTGAAGTCATTGATTAGGAACACCGTTTTGTCAAACATCGTTCTGTCCACACAACGATTCATCAAAATAGTTTCTGCACCAAACATTTCGGGTACTTCCGTCAAAACTGTTGTGCCTCCCTGTGCAATCAGAAAATCAGAGAACACACCCAAAAGAGGATTGGCAGTGATACCTGAAAAACCATCAGAGCCACCACACTTCAAACCAATTTTAAGTTCAGACACAGGAACATCCTCACGGACATCTTTGGAAACTACATCATAAATCTCATTTAGTAGTTGCATTCCCGTTTCGTATTCATCTTCCACCCTTTGGGTTTCCATAAACTTCACTCGTGCAGGATCTATATCGCCCAGCATTTCTTTAAATGCACCAATTTGATTGTTTTCGCATCCAAGACCAACTACTAAAACGCCACCTGCATTGGGATGCAGAACCATATCACGAAGTATTTTACGTGTATTTTCGTGATCATCACCAAGTTGAGAACAGCCAAAATTGTGCGGATATGCAACAATAGCATCCACACCCTGAAGTTGAGTTTTGGCGCGCAACTCTTCTGCCAGCGACTGGATTGTGCCGTTAACACAACCCACGGTAGGAATTATCCATATCTCATTACGTACCCCAACTGTACCATTGGAGCGCTTGTAACCCTTGAAAGTGCGATTTTGATATGCAATATCCAAATCTGCCGAATGTGGTTGGTATTCATAATCGAGTAATCCATCGAGATTTGTCTTAATGTTATTTTCATTTACCCAATCGCCTTTCGCAATGTCTGATACGGCATGCCCAATAGGATAGCCATATTTGATAACATTAGACTTTGTGTCGATATTATCCAAAGCTATTTTATGCCCCATGGGTATATCAGACAGCAACTCGATAGTGTTATCGTCCAAATTTATAGTTTCACCGGCTTTTAAATCTTTCAATGCAACAATTACATTATCTGCCGGATTTATTTGAAGAAATTTCATTTTAAATGATACTTATATTTTATATTTGATTGTTATTCCTCGCCAAGTACAGGCAATTCAAAGTCAACTTTTACTGATAGGCTGAAACGAGTTGAAACAACAGACCTTACAGCTTCCTTCATTCCAAACTCATCAATCAACTTCAGATAAAATATAAGTTTATCGGTTAATCCGGGAATTAGGTTCAGATTTTCCCCCCATATAAATTCGGCGGCCAACACACCTTTTCCTACAGTTTCAATATCCAGGCTCCACAATAATTTCAACAAATCAATAATCTGTTTGTCATCGTTTGGAACTATATCGGTGTCACCGCGTTTGCCACCTTTGTAGTATGTGATAATTGCAGCCAAACCAAGAACCAGACCGGCAGGAAGCTCACCTGTACGCTCTAAATATTTTTTCAGACTTGGCAAATCACGTGTTTTATATTTAGCAAAAGAGTTTAGCATAATGCTTGTCAGCAGATGATGTACAAAAGGATTGTTGAAACGTTCCACCACAGCATCAGCAAATTTTTTCAGTTCATCTTCCGGCAAATCCAAAGTTGTAAGCAACTCTTTGTACATAACCATATATATAAATTTAGACATCACCTCGTCACTAAGACACTCTTTTACTATATTCAGTCCCGACAAATATCCCACAGGAGCAAGTACAGTGTGCGGTCCGTTAAGCAGCGTTACTTTGCGTTCGTGATATGGCTTTTCGTCCGGAACAAACAAAACATTAAGTCCGGCTTTGCTTGCGGGAAATTCTTCTTCAACACTTTTAGGTGCTTCAATTACAAAAAGATGAAATATCTCACCCTGTACAACCAGGTTATCTTCAAATTGAATTTTTTCGTGAATCTCTCCAATGGTCTCACGTGGATAACCGGGCACAATTCTATCTACCAAAGTAGAATAAACTCCACAAGAGTTGTCAAACCAGTTTAAAAACTCATCACCCAGATTCCATAGTTCGATGTACTGATGAATAGTTTTTTTCAACTCTGTACCGTTGTGAAAGATCAGTTCGCATGGAAAAATCAGCAAACCTTTATCTTCTGCACCATTGAAGGTTTTAAAACGATGATACAGCAATTGAGTCAATTTTCCCGGATATGAAGATGCAGGCGCATCATCAAGTTTGCAACTGTCATCGAAAGCAATTCCCGCTTCGGTAGTATTCGAAAACACAAATCGCATTTCCGGTTGCTCCGCAAGTTTCATGTACTCATCAAATTGATTGTATGGATTAAGCGAACGCGTAATAACGTCCACCAACTCAAGGCTATTTACAGTTTCACCCTGGTCAAGACCCTGTAGGTTTACATGATACAAGCCATCCTGAGCATTCAGCATATCAATCATTCCGTTTGGTAGCGGCTGCACCACTACTACGCCTGAATTAAAATCAGCGTTTTTGTTCATTCTGTTTATCATCCAATCTACAAAGGCACGCAAAAAATTGCCCTCACCAAATTGTATGATTCTTTCCGGATAGATAGTTGTGTTACTTGCAGTTGTTCTGTTAAGAGGATTCATATTATATTGATAGTTTATAAGTATATTTCTTCTAAAATTCTTATTTCATGTTTTACTTCTAAAATAACATGTGTGCACGCACACGAAAACACAAGGCGCAAAGGTAAGTTAAATTTTGTTGTCAGCAAAAAACAAATAGGGAAATCGGAATTTTCCTCAATTCTCCACAAAAGGTCTAATGTTATCTTAGAACGCAGTAGAGCGAATACTTCTTTTGTTTGTTCTTATTTAATAATGTAAAGGCAGGAAAATAAAGGAGAGGAAGTTGCTCAAATCTGTATAAACAACAGAAAATCATTCCTATTTATAGTACAATTATAGTTGCAAGTTCAGTATAATATCTTTATTTTTGGACATCTTTAATAAGATACAGTAGAGACAGACAATTAAAGCTCAATAATCGAGACTTTATATATAAAGAAGAACAAACAACATAGCATGGCTACACAATTCAAAAAAGTAGATTATACTCTACAGGGACTAATTGAACAAATAGAATTAGGAATAATAGGTCTTCCTGAACTACAGCGACCATTTGTTTGGAAAGACACCAAAGTAAGAAACCTCTTCGATAGTATGTATAAGGGATTTCCGGTTGGGTACTTCCTGTTTTGGGCAAACGCCAATATTGAAAACACTAAATCAATAGGCACAGAATCAAAACAAAAATCTCCTAACCTACTTATTGTTGATGGACAACAGCGTCTAACATCACTATATGCTGTGTTAAAGGCAAAAGAAGTAGTGCGAAGTAACTACGAGACAACTCAAATTGTTATTGCCTTCAATCCACTTGAAGAGAAATTTGAGATACCTGATGCATCAATCAAGAGAAATCCACGTTATTTTCAAAACATATCTGACATCTGGCAGCCAGGTGCAAATATTTTCAATCAGATAAACAGCTTCCTTAGTAATCTCAAACGGACAGTTGAAATTAGCGAGCAGGAAGAAGAAAAGATACAAAACTCATTTATGAAGCTAAAGAATCTTAGCGGTTATCCCTTCTCAGCTTTAGAGCTTTTTGCAACTATTTCTGAAGAAGATGTATCTGAAGTATTCGTGAGAATTAATTCGCAAGGAAAGACACTCAATCAAGCCGACTTTATTCTTACCCTCATGAGTGTATTCTGGGATGAAGGTAGAAAAGACCTAGAAGAGTTTTGCCGCCAATGTCGCCAACCCTCACTAAGCGGCGCATCACCTTTCAACTACATTATTATCCCCGACCCTGATAATATGCTCAGAGTAGCTGTCAGTTTAGCATTTCGCAGAGCACGACTACAATATGTTTATAGCATACTTAGAGGGAAAGACCTCGAAACAGGTACTTTCAGCACTGATCGCAGAGACCAACAATTCGAACGACTAAAAGACGCACAGTCAAAAGTGCTCAACCTAACCAACTGGCACGAGTTTTTAAAAGCCATCAAGCAAGCCGGCTTTGCACGTTCCGACTACATCAGTTCTAATAATAACCTCTTATATACTTATGTCTTGTTCCTTATAGGAAAAGAAGATTTGGGCATGAACTTATTCGACTTGAAGAAATTAATTGCTAAGTGGTTCTTCATGGCTTCTATCACAGGACGCTATACAAGTTCACCGGAATCAGTTATGGAGATGGACTTAGCCCGACTCAGAAATGTCAACACGGTTGAAGACTTCCAAAATATTTTGGAAGAAATTATTGAATCACAACTTACCGACGACTTCTGGCTCACAACACTGCCATTAGACCTATCCACGTCCTCATCCAGAGGCCCATCTCTGTTTGCATATTATGCCTCACTATATGTACATGATGCCTATGGACTGTTCAGCAAACTAAAAGTATCAGACCTTTTGCAAGAAGGCATACGAAGTAGAAAGTCCGCATTAGAACGTCATCATCTATTCCCAAAAGCATGGCTCAAGAGAAATAACATCACAGAATTCAGAGATACCAACCAGATAGCCAACTTTGCATTGGTTGAGTGGAGCGATAATATAAAAATATCAGACACTCCACCTAGCGAATATCTGCCAAGCTATCTACAGCGAATGACAAATGGAGACAAAGAAAAGATGTATTACTGGCACGCTTTGCCCGAAAACTGGGAGCTTATGGTGTACAATGACTTTCTAGAAGAACGTAGAAAGCTGATGGCATTGGTTATTAAAGATGCGTATGAGGTGATAAGTGGATAGAAGACAAATAATTCAGTGCAAACGGAATTTAAATATTTTCTCAAATTTAAGAATGAACACCCCAACCTTATTCCTTATAGAACTGAATGGCGCATTTTCGACGAAGAATATCAGATTGCAGGTACCATTCTCACACATCCACGACACGAGTCACAATCAATATCAACTACAACAGAGTATGTATATCGTGGTTCTTCATCCAAATTATAATAGATATTTCAAATACAAAATGCAACATCGTCGCAAAAAAACACCCGGATCATTAATTCAAATAGTGAAAATCGTTTAAAATCTCATAAAGAGCATTTATTTTTACTAACTTTACGCCTAACTTTAATTATTATATAAGTGAAGCATCTAAAAGAGATTATTACCAAAAAAGGAATCAAACAAAAGTGGCTTGCTCAGCAAATTGGCGTGAGCGAAGTCACCATCAGCAATTGGGTAAAAGGAATTTACCAGCCCACTGATGAAAACATTGAAAAAATAGCCAAGGTGCTAAATATAGAAAAGGAGAAGTTGTATGACAACAAAAGATAAATATAACTTTTCTTTTATAGCAGGAGCGCTATTGCTGTCAGAATCTCAAGAATATATAAACAGTATTTCAGATTTTGATGCATATCTTAATGATAGAGAGCAGGTGGACTATATGGTTCTATCTACCAATTCCGAATCTTCGAGGAAGAGGCTGAGGTCAGAGCTTGATAAGCGCATAAGAACATTGAATAAATCATATCTGACCGCTTTTACTGAAATGGCGGCAGACGAACAACGCATTATTTTGTTTTTGGCTGTTTGCAAAACCTACAAAATTATACAAGAGTTTTGCTTGGAAGTGGTTTACAATAAATGGAAAATGTTTGATAATGAATTAAGCACATACGATTTCCAATATTTTGTATCACTGAAAATTAGTGATGAGCACCTTGCTTCACTTACGGATCAAACACAATATAAAGTTTCGCAGGTGGCACTTAGAATATTGAAAGATGTAGGGATTCTGAAAGATAATACAATCACACAACCCTACCTATCAGACGGCGTGCGCCAATTGATTGAAGACAATGGCGATGCCTGGTTTTTTCATTGTATTTTGCACCCTAATGCATAACAAACAATATTATGAGTATAGAGACAGATAAAATATTTAAACTGTTATCCGAAGAAGGGTTTAAGGATCCTGCCACAGGGCGACTATTTTTCCCGGCGTATATATACACCTATAATCCGGCAGATGAATATGAAATGCGACGTGAAATACAAAGGCTCAACGAAATGTTAAGCAGACCCAACAACAATTTGCGGAGTATGCTGATTAATGTTTTCGATGAGTTTCTGGAATATCTAAAAGGTCAAGAATTTGACAATTCCAATATTCTGGAAGAGGTAATTAGGCTTGAGCAAGATGACAGCAGTGAAGCGAACAAGTACCTGACTGAAGAAGCGAAGGATAAATTTGTAGACTATATGGGAGAAAAGTTCAGCAACTACTTTGCGGGTAACATGACGGGGAAAGTTTATTTGCTGGTTCATGGTTTTGGCAGCATATATCCCTGGCTTCGCGTTTCCCATTTTCTAAAAAACACAGAGAAGTATATTAAAAATTTCAAAATCATTGTGTTTTATCCCGGTGAATTTTCAGATGATACATACTCTCTCTTCGGAAAACTCAACGATGACAATGTTTACAGAGCAAATCATATCAACGAATTAATTAAATCCACGAAATAAACAGAGCTGTTATGAAACTAAAAAGAATTTACAATAAGGACATTAGCAGATATATCAACCCGGCGGTGGTTGTGAGTGAACTGGATGAGGCTAACATCAATCAGGAGATTGAAGAATATGTTTTCACCAAAGATGTTATAAACAACATCTACAAATTTCTGAATGCCATATTAAACAAAAAAGAAGGGAAAACCGGCATTTGGATTTCCGGATATTATGGAAGCGGTAAATCTCACTTCATTAAATATTTGTTCTATTGTTTGCGTAAATCAACACGCGAAAAAGCGTTTGAACATTACAAAGCAGCCTTCAACAGTGTAAAAACAGATCCTCTGGAAAGTGCCACTCTCAACAATGTCGCTTTATTGCACGACAAAATAAAAAAATTAGATATAGAAGAAATAATTTTCAACATCGATGCAGTTGCAGGAAACGAGACAAACATCAACACAATTACTCGCGTACTTTACAACCAACTCAACAAAAGGCGAGGTTACGTCTCATCCAACCTGGCTGTTTCCACGCTGATTGAAAAACACTTTGACGAATTAGGTAAACTGGATGAATTCAAGCAAAAGATAAAGGAGAAAATAAATCTGGATTGGAATGAAGCCAATGTCAGGAACATAATTACCATGCGCCGTAAACATGTAATTGAAGCTGCCTATGAATTGGATAACACCATAGATAAAACATCACTTGAAGAGGCTGTCAGAGCAGATAAGGATTACACTATCGAAGAGCTTGTAGCTGAAATCAGACGATATGTAAGCACAAAGGATGATAATTATCGGCTTGTTTTTCTAATGGATGAAATGTCTCAATATATCGGTACCAATACCGACTTATTGCTTAATCTGGAAACTGTTGTTGAAGAAGTTGGTGCAAAAATAGGCAATAAGGTGTGGATTGTTTGTACTGCACAACAGGATTTATCAAATTTAGTGGATAATACGAGAGACAAAAATGTTAATGATTTTGGTAAAATCTTGGGACGCTTTGAAACCAGAATTTCACTTGAGTCACAAGATGCGGCCTATATTACCCAAAAGAGGATATTGGATAAGAGTGTGGAAGGAATGGAGGCTTTGCAACAGTTTTATATTGAAAATAAATCTTTTATCGAAAACCAATTTGTTTTTGGTCATGAGTTGTACCGAAACTATAAGGATGATAAGGATTTCTATCTGGCATACCCATTTATTCCTTACCAGTTCCGCCTGATATCGGATGTATTCCTATCATTCAGCACGGTGGGTTTTGTTGGTGAAGGAGTTAAAAACACGGAACGCTCTATTCTTGGGATAACACACTATACTGCCGAATCAAAAAAAGATGAAGAGCTTGGTTACTTTATAGCATTTGATGATTTTTTTAATGATCAGCTTAGAAACAATCTTACTCACATTGCTCGCATCGTCCTGGACAAGGCATTTAATATTGAGTTTCCGGAGGATGAAAAGATTTTGGCCGACAGAGTTATCAAAGTGCTATTTATGATATCAAACCTTACGGAAGATCAGCGCGTCAATTTTCCTGCCAATGTAGAAAACATAACACTCTTGTTGCTAAACAATGTAAACACGGTTAAAACGGATTTACAACAAGATGTTCAGAAGATATTAGACCGACTGGTTGAGAAAAATATGGTACAACAATCAGAAGGAAAATATAAATTCTTGGATGACGAGGGAATCAGAATTGCAAATTCGATAACAGCAACCACTGTTAGCAATGACGAAAATCTCACCTATTTCTTTGAACATTTTATTAAGCCATCTTTGCGCCCTGATCCCACCATCAATATTGGTAACAGAAACGTTAGAGTAAATTTGAAAATAGATGGCAAGCTAATAAGCAATAGTGGTGATAATATCACTATCCGGTTTGTAGTGTTTGATAGTGCCGACATTGCTCAAGAGACAATGAATGTTGCCGCTTCAGAAATGCTGATATTTATCAACAGCTGGATGATGGAACAGAAACAATTCAGACGCGACTTCCAACTTTGGGCTAAAACGGCTAAATATATTGCCAATAACAGAGCTAATGCCTCAGGTAGTACCCTGCATGCTATTGAAGAATTTGGAACAAGAAACTCCGTTCTGCTGAAAGACCTAAAAACAAGGTTCGATAAATACTTTGCCGATACCCCGTTTAGCTCCAACAACAGCTTATATGACCCATCGCATGTGGCTGCAACAACGCCCACACAACGATATAAAGATATGGTGCAACAGCACGTGGCAACGATATACAGACATCATGCAATGAGCGACAGCCTGGCATCAACCAATGCGGAACTGCAACAAAAAATCAAGGCAACGCTCAATAATCCTTCTATAGATCAAACTTTGAACAGTGCCGAAACGGAGGTGAACAACAGAATTAATCAAATGGGAGGTGAAGCCACGCTTACCGATATAGTGAAAGCTTTTGACAGAGCACCCTACGGATGGCGCGATTTGGCTACTCTGCAACTGGTGTTTAATATAGCATATAAAAAACACCGCAGTATATACTATCAAAACGAAGAGCTCGATTTGACAGACTATTACGACAAAGCAATCAACAGCGCCAGTCGCGGAGCAATAGATATTAAAGCCGTTAAGGAATATGATAAGGATGCAGTCAAAAACTTTAAAGAAACTGTTTCTGACGTATTTATGGAAAATCTGGAAGGAGACAATCAGGCAGAAGAGCTTATCAAATCATTTAAAGAATTGATTGACAAAGAAGTTAAAGATGCTGAAGGCTACAATAATGATTACGTGGGCTATCCTTTTCATAAGCATATTAAATCATATATCAAATCTTTGAAAGAGCTGTTTGATACGCGCAGCAAAGAGAAGCTGATGACAGATGTCGTAGATCACAAAGATGATTTAAGAATAAAGCGCGATAATTATTATCTAACTACAAGTTTTGTCAATGACAACTTTAATGCTTACGAAAGAATAATGAAGTTTTACGACGATCAAAAACAAAACTTCAGCAGGCTCGATAATGGATATGACAGTTATGAGGATGATTTCAGACGCTTCTTTCGGGAAGAAGATAAACCTTCGGAAGATTTCCCTGTAATTGCCAAAAAGCATAAACAGATATCCGGAGCCATCAAAGAGAAACTGAAAGAACTGAAAGAAGATGTGATAAAACAGTATGAAGAGATGTTTGATGAACTGGAAGCGAAAAAAACAGAATTGGAAATCGATAATCCAAATATACTTCCGGATCGAGAATACCATATCAATAAAATAAAGAAATCCAACAGTATTCTGGAGCTGGATAATCATGGATTGAATAAAGATAAAATCAGAATTTCTTCACTTGAAGAGCTTGCAAATGCTAAAGCAAAAACAAAGGTAGCCGAACCACATAATGGTGTTACTTATGATCCAACTCAAAAGACTGCACCTGTGCGCAGAGTGAATATCAGCCACAAAATTACCGGTCAAACAATTGGAAGTCCCGACGATGTGGAGAAGTTGCTTGACAAACTGCGTAAACAGCTACTTGATGAGCTAAATAAGAATGATAAACTGTTTATAGTGTAAAGCTATAAGTACAATTAGTGATAAAAAATAAAAAATGTCAGAAAATAATCGTATAGAGTACAAACAGTCTTACTCAAAAGAGCTGGAACTTGAAAAAGAAGTGGTTGCTTTTCTCAATTACAGAGGAGGAGGTTACATCTTTATTGGAATTGGTGATGATGGCAGCATTTATCATGTTGATAAGCCCGATGATGTAGTTTTGAAAATTAAAGACCGTTTGAAAAACAATATCTTGCCATCTGCGCTAGGTTTGTTTGATGTGGTTATTGAAGAAAGAGAAAATAAAAGTATAATAAAGATAATTGTTGCCAGTGGTTCCGAAAAGCCATACTATATAAAAAAATATGGCATGTCTGAAAAAGGCTGCTTCATTAGAACAGGAACAGCCGCAGAGCCCATGACTCATCCAATGATTGACAGGCTTTTTGCTAAGAGGACTAAAAATTCGCTTGGCAAGATTGAGTCTAATCGTCAGGATTTAAGTTTTCAACAACTGAAAATTTATTATGAGGAAGAGGGGAAAGTGCTGGGGAAGAACTTTGCTTCTACGCTCGAGCTTGTAACCAGAGAGGGTCTCTATAATTATGTAGCTTATCTTTTGGCCGATGAAAACGGAAACTCTATGAAAGTGGCCAAATATAGTGGTCTGGATCGGATTGACCTGATTTCCAATGAGGAGTATGGGTATGAATCACTGATAAAATCTACGAAACGAATATTGGATAAGCTGGATATGGAAAACAGTACTCATACCGAAATTACTGCTAAAAAACGTATTAGCCAGCGTTTGTGGAATCCTGTTGCACTTCGTGAAGCTGTTCTTAACGCAATTGTTCACAATGATTATACTACAGAGGTTCCTCCCAAGTTTGAGATTTTTGACGACAGAATAGAAATTACCTCTGCCGGTACCTTGCCGGAAGATATTTCGCTCGATGAGTTTTTTGAAGGAGTTTCTGTGCCCAAAAATAAAGAACTGATGCGTATATATCGTGATTTGGGGATGGTAGAACAGTTGGGCTCGGGTGTGCCAAGAATATTGGAACATTACGGACGCGAATGTTTTGTCTTCTCGGCCAACTTTACCAAGATGATTTTACCAAAAAATGTAGGTGGTCAAGTAGGTGGTCAAGTAGGTGGTCAAGTAGGTGGTCAAGTAGGTGGTCAAGTAGTGAAAAAACAATTAACAAAAAGACAAACTGAGATACTTGAATTAATAAAGAGGAATCCGTATATTTCACGAAAAGAACTGGCTGATTTATTAGGAATTAATGAATCCGCCATTCAAAAGCATATTACTTCACTCAGAAAAAACAATGTGATAGAAAGAATAGGAAAAACTACAGGCTATTGGAAAATAAAGGAATAAAAACATATGAATACCAACAAACTAAAATCATTTGCCAAAGAGGCACGTATCAAACTGATGGAAGCTGCGGGCAGACAACTTATATACTGGGGATTTAATGCAAAAGGTCAAGTGGAATATCCGCTTGAAGAGATTAGAGGAGGTTATCTGTTTCGTGGAAATACCTTCGACGATACCACAATACCCGGTAAATGGAAACGCCTGAAAAAGCAAGTCACAACCGGTAAGGAGGGTTTTGCCGATGCCGCCGAAAATGCAGCCTACACTTGGTTCAACCGACTTACGGCAATTAAGATTTTAGAGGAGAATGGTTTTATTCCTGCCACTATCAGCTATGTGTCCGGTAGTAAAACACCAGAGATACTTCAAAGAGCAAAAGCAGGCGAAGTCAGCATCAATGACAGCAAACTGAAAAAGGAGTTGCAGGAAACATTGTTGGATGGCAACGATGAGAAAGCTTTCGGCTTATTGCTGATTAATTTCTGCCGCACACACGCAATGCTCAACAAGGTATTTGGTCAGATTGACGACTACACCGAGATGCTTATGCCACAAAACCTGCTCTCTGCCAATGGCTTTGTGGATATGCTGAATGATAGTGACAATATAGCCCCCGAAGATTTTAGTGAAGTGGAGCTGATAGGCTGGCTCTATCAGTTCTATATTGCCGACCGAAAAGATGAGGTCTTCGCAGGGTTTAAGAAAAACAAAAAAGCACGTGCCGAAGATATACCGGCTGCCACCCAGATATTCACTCCCAAATGGATAGTGAGCTATATGGTAGAGAACACACTTGGGAAAATTTACCTTGATTACGAGAGCGATTCAGATTTGCGCGAGCAGATGAAATATCTGGTAAATAGCGACAGCAAGGAGTCCAATTACAAGATTGACGATATCACCCAACTGACACTTATTGATCCAGCCTGCGGATCGGGACATATATTGGTAACCGCTTTCGAGTGGCTTTTTCGTATGTACAGAGAGCAGTTTTACTCTGCCGAAAATACAGTAAAAAGTATTCTGACCCACAATCTCTACGGCTTGGAAATTGACGATCGAGCCATGCAGCTTTCACGCTTTGCCCTGCTATTAAAAGCAGCGTTGATGCTAAATGAAAGTGCACCTCGTTCTGCCCGAGAACTGATAAACAACCCCGGAGAAATGCTACCCAAAATCTACGCTTTCCCTGAAAACCGCAGCTTTATCAGCGAAGAGATTGCCACGCTTACCGACGGAAAACATGTTGCCGAAATCAGTAAAGCATTCGACTTGCTTCGCGAAGGCAAAAACTTAGGTTCTGTAATCAAGCTCAATCTAAGTGACGATGTAGTAGAAACCCTGCAAAACAGCTATGCTGAGTGGCAAGAAAAAGCAGCTACCCGACAAAACGCAGACCTGTTCTCTTTTGAGCAATGGGAAAAGCTAAAAGAGTATTTCGAAGTAGCCATAACGCTTAGCAAAAAGTACAGTGCCGTTGTTGCTAACCCGCCATATATGGGACAAAAATCGATGAATGGGGAGTTAAAGAAATATATCGATGTTCATTACCCGATGTCGAAGTCTGATTTGATGACCGTCTTTATGGAGGTGATTGCAGAACTTACGATCGATGGGTACTACTTTGCACTTATCAATCTTCCATCCTGGTTATTTCTCTCATCATTTGAAAAGTTACGTGAATTCTATTTAAGTAATTTCACTTTTGATTCTCTTTTGCATATGGGTAGAGGAATATTTGGAATCGATTTTGGCTCAGTTGCATTTTGTATTCACAAACAAAAACAAGAAAATGCAATCGGTACTTATTTCCGCTTACATAAAAGAAACTTTCAGCATATTTATTACCAGGATATTGAAAAACTTTTCCTGTTTTCAAATGGTAATATAGATTATAAATATGATTTTGAACTTTACCGTGATGATGAAGGAGTAAATGAAATACCCAAAGATGGAACTGCATCGGGGGAACGATTGTTCTACCCCAATATCCCACAAAGCAACTTTGAGAAAATTCCGGGTAGTCCGATTGCGTATTTCTTGACTAATAAAGTTGTAAATGTTTTTAATAATAAAAGTTTAATTGAATTTGCTGATCCAAAACAGGGTATGGCAACTTCTGATAACAATAGGTTTAGAAGAGATTGGCAAGAAATATCAATAAGAAAGACAAGTCTAAGCGACGGAGAAAAATGGTTCCCATATAACTCGGGAGGCGGATTCAGAAAATGGTATGGGAATCAGCTTTATATGGTAAATTGGGAAAACGATGGAGTAGAAATTAAAAATAACTTTGACGACAAAGGGAAACTAAGATCCAGACCACAAGCCACACAATTCTACTTCAAAGAAAGTATTAGTTGGAGTAAAATTGCTGCTGGTGGATTAGGTGTAAGATTTTTTCCAAAAGGCTTTATTTTTGATGTCGCTGGGTGTAGCATATTTGAAAAAGAAGCTGGAATCAATCTTTATCTTTTGGGTATTTTGAACTCGAACTTAAAAACAGTGCTCATTGAATCTATTGCTCCAACGTTAAATTATGAGGTTGGACAAATTAACAATGTTCCTATTGTTAAAACAAAGAAGACAGATCACATCCCTTTAATAAAAGAAAACATATCACTCTCCAAAACCGACTGGGATTCCCGCGAAACATCCTGGGATTTTGAAGAAAACCCGCTAATTGCACAGCAGGCAGCTTCATTGCAGGCTGCATTTAATGCCTGGCAGGAAAAAGTTACAGCCAGCTTCTATCAACTGCACGCAAATGAAGAGGAACTGAACCGTATATTTATTGAAATCTATGGTTTGCAGGAGGAGTTGACACCCGATGTGCCGTTGCGCGATATAACTATTTTGCAGGATGAACTGAAAGGGGATGATTTGGATGCAATTGAAGAAGCATTCCGTGCCGGAGAGCAACCGGAGCTGCCTATTCAGCGTGATATTGTAATGCAGCAGTTTATTTCTTACCTTGTCGGCACCATGATGGGTCGCTATCGTTTAGATAAACCGGGACTGCATATCGCCCACCCCAATCCAACTGATGAAGAGCTGGCTGCCTACCGTGTGGAGCGTGCCGCCATTCCTTTCACTATGACTATTGATGATGATGCTATTGTGCCACTGATGGGCGATGCTTGTGCTTTTCCCGATGATGCTGTGAAACAGGTGCAAAATATGGTGCATAAGCTATGGGGTGATGCTTCGCAGGTGGAGAATATGAACTTTATCAACGAGTGCCTTGGTATGAAGCTGGACAAATGGATGACTGAGAAGTTTTGGGCAGAGCATATTTCGGGACGTATGTATAAGAAAAAGCCGATTTATTGGATGTTTTGCTCCAATCCACGCTTTCCGCATCGTTCTGCTTTCCGTGTGTTGGTATATATGCACCGCATGGATCAGTTTACTGTTCAGAATATCCTGCGCAAATATCTGCATCCGCATATGAGTCATATCAAATCGCAATATGAAGAGCTTATTGCACGCGAACTGGAGCTGAGTCGCGATGAGATGAAAACAAGAGAAGTGCTGCAAAAGCAGATTAGCGAACTCAACGAATATGAAGAGAAATTAAAACACTACGCCAACCAGCAAATCAGTTTTGACCTAGATGATGGGGTGAGTGTAAACTACGCCAAGTTTGAAGGTGTGGTAGCGAAGATATAAGCAAAGTATAATTATGATAGAAAAAGCAATACAGAGATTTAAGAGTATCAACAAGCCGGTTCTTTTCTTTTTTGATGAAGAGCAAGAATACATTGATGATGTGAAAAACTGGAGCGGTGATGAGTTTGAGATACTGGAAGTAAACGAGAACTACTTTTGGATAAAATATATGGTGGAATGGGAGTTGAAAGACAAAAAAGTTCTGCTCTACCACTCTTTTGCTCAGCCTAAAGGTTCAAAGCTGAAAGAATATCCGCTACTCGATTTGCTACTTGCAGGTGAGTTGCTTCTCATTGACGAGATTGCCGAGCTAATGGATAAACACTCTATTCCTTATCGCTTTGTTGGCCTTCTCAAAAAGTATCAACGATTTGTCAAGGCTGCCAAATATCAGAAAGAGCTGGCGCCATTCCTTAACGGTACTTCTTTCGATGAAGATAAGTTTCGCAATGCTATCATATCTATTTTGCTTAATGAGAAACGAACAGGAAATAGCACCTTTAACCTGATTTCGGTCTTCGAGATTATGAATGAGGGTGAAGAGGTTTGGGAGAAATATCGCAAGGATATTGAAAAACATGAATTGGAGGAGACTCTCAAGCAGGCAATACTAAATGTGAGCAATATCATTGTGGAAGATATAAGTTTTGCATCGCTCAAACGTCTCTTTTTGACATTGAAATACAATGCCATTACAAGAAATATTAATGATGTTGCTAAGGAAGATCCATATGCTAAATTGAAACAAAAAGAGAATCTTTCTGTACAAAATAATAAACTGTTTTTTAGTGAATGGAGTGAAAACAAGCTGCGGAATAAAAGCTTAGATAAGGTATTGAATGGATTAGGTGGCGAGATTGATGCCAATAAGCTGATTGAGGTGTATGGCGTAGAGACTGAATATGGATTGATATCGGCAGGACTTACTGCTTATCTTGTTCGTGAGTCGCTCTCCCATTTGCCTGATTCACCCGATTGGGTAATAGAGCAACTGGCACCTCGCAAGGATAATTTGGATGAGATGAAAGGGCATGAGGTGAAAGTTGATTTTCTGCTTAACAGCGCATATTACTTTGTTGTTCTTAAAAACTTTCTGGACTTCGACTTTAATTACATCAATGATTATATAAGCCGTTATACCGGAGAAATTTACAAACTTGACTTGCATTATCGCCACGCCTATATAGCCTATAGGCAAATAGAAAGAGAGCATGATGCTGCTGAGTTTGAGGAGTTGTTTGCGTTGCTCAACAAGAGTTACGATAGCTATTTGCGTGATTTGAATATAGCTTGGATTAAAATTTTACAAGAGAAAGAATTTGATCTGAATAGTATCAGCACACAGAAGCAATATAGTTTTTATCGTGACTTTATTGAGAAAGACAACAATAAGAAAGTGGTGATAATTTCGGATGCTTTCCGTTATGAATTGGCTGTGGAACTTATGCAGAAGCTTACTGACACTCAAAACCGATTGGAGCTTACCCCTATGTTGGCATCTATTCCGTCTGTAACCAGTTTGGGTATGTCTAACCTTTTACCCAATAAGGGAATTACTGCCGATACTACCGGCGGCAACTTGGAGTGGAAAATAGATGGTGAGAAAACTGTAAGCACAAACCGCGAAAAGATACTGCAAACAGTTGAGGCGGAATCTGTGACAGTACGGTATGCTGAGTTTGTGAAATTGGGTACGGAAGAACAGCGAGCAGTATTGAGAGACAAACGAGTGGTTTACATCTATCACAATTGGATGGATACAATTGGAGACAATATTACATCGGAGCATTACACCTTTGAGTCGGTGAAAACCTGTGTTTCGCAACTGTATGATTTGATTGAACGTATGTATCGCAGTCTGAATACTTACAGCATTCTGCTCACGGCCGATCATGGTTTTCTATTTAATTACGAAACAATATCTGAGGCTTCAAAACAGCCGTTACCCTCGTTTGATAAATCTTTTAAAGAGCACTCACGATATTGCATAACAAGCGACAGTAAGAGGCCTGCCGATACGCTGATGTTTCCGTTAAAAAACACGAGTAATATCGATACAGATTTGAATGTGGTGATACCGAAAGGTATTAATCGCTTCCGAAAACAAGGTTCGGGCGTGCAGTTTGTACATGGTGGTGCTTCATTGCAGGAGTTGATTGTTCCGGTGCTTTCGGTTTATAGGGTGCGTCGCGCAAAAGCTGAAGAAGTTGGTTTTATGAGAATAGACTCTACAAAAAGCATATCAGCCGGAGCAGCCCGATTTCGCTTTTTGCAGGAAATCCCAATTGATGAGGGTATAAAAGCGCTATCGGTATCCATTGCACTTTATGATATAGATAATAGGCTTATTAGCAATGAACTTAAGATTGAGTTTAACTCAACGGATAAGCAGGCAACGGGGCGCACATTTGAAGTGATACTAGAACTTAATAGCGAAGGGAGCAAATCTGCAGCAGGTTATCTGAAAGTGTATAAAAGTAGCGATGATGACAAGTTGAACGAGCTTTACAAAAGCGATATGATTAAAATTAGTACATTAACCGTAATTGATGAATTCTGATGAACGAACTGGATAAAAAAATCACTACTCATTTTGAGGGGAAAGTGGTTAGAAAAGATCTTACCAAACTGGTGAAGGGTAATGCAGTTGTTCCAACTTACGTCTTGGAGTATCTGCTTGGGCAACACTGCGCCAGCAACGATGAGGAGATTATAAATCACGGAATTGAAACCGTGAAAAACATATTGAGAAAAAATTATGTGCATCGGGATGAAGCCAGAATAATTCAAGGAAATATTCGCGATTACGGTGCCATGAACCTGATTGATAAAATAAGCGTCAGACTAAATGATAAAAAAAATCAGTATGAGGCTGACTTTGCAAATCTTGCACTAAATAGAATACCAATTTCTGATGCTATTGTGAAAGAGCATAAGAAATTGCTTTCGACAGGTGTGTGGTCTATAGTCAAACTGGATTTTAGAGCTACTGATGAGCGAGATGCTACGCCATGGATTATTGAGGCGTTGAAACCAATACAGATTTCTTACGTTGAGATGGATGAATATAAAAAGGCACGTGAGAAATTTAATACCGACGAGTGGATTGATTTGCTTTTGCAAACTATGGGATTGAATCCTGCGGAGTTTTCTGATCGTTCGAAACTTATTCAATTGCTTCGCCTTGTTCCATTTGTTGAAAACAATTACAACTTGATAGAGCTGGGGCCTAAAGGCACGGGTAAGTCACATATCTATTCGGAAATGTCGCCACACGGTATTTTAATTTCGGGTGGTGAAGTAACAAAGGCTAAACTGTTTGTGAACAACACTACAGGAGATGTAGGCTTGGTTGGCTATTGGGATGTGGTGGCGTATGATGAGTTTGCCGGAAAATCAAAGAAATCAGACCAGGGTATGATTGATATAATGAAAAATTATATGGCAAACAAATCATTTAGCCGTGGCACACAGGTTTATGGAGCTTCGGCGAGCATGGTGTTTGTGGGCAATACTGATAATAGTGTGCCTTATATGCTAAGTCATAGTAATTTGTTTGAGGCTCTTCCTAAGGATTATTACGATACAGCTTTTCTGGATAGGATTCATGCTTATATTCCGGGATGGGAGGTGGATAAGCTGCGCAATGAGATGTTTTCTAATGGTTATGGATTTGTAGTAGATTATCTTGCGGAGATATTAAAGGAGTTACGAAAGGAGGACAGGACTAATGAGTACGCTGAGCATTTTGAATTGTCGGATAATATAACCATTCGTGACAAAACGGCCATTGCCAAAACATATGCCGGATTGTTGAAGATTATTTTTCCTGCCGGCGAACCTACTCTTGATGAACGAAAGAATATTATGGAGTTTGCTATTGAATTACGCCGTAGAGTAAAGTTGCAACTGCTGAAAATGGATGACACTTTCGAGGAGGTGGGCTTTGTTTACAGAGTGAAAGGAAGCAGCAAATTCAAGGAAGTGCTCACCCTCGAAGAGATTCAATATCTTGGCAGGGAAGCAATTTTTGGAAATATTACTGAAGATGCTGCCGCGAAAGGTGTTGAAGAAAGCAGCCAAGAATCAAAAAATGAAGTGAAGCCGAAAGCACAGTTGGTATCAAAGCATTTTGAGATATATGATAATATGACGGGGATATCGTATGAGAAGATGTTTGGTGAATATCTGAAAGGTGCGAGACAAATTCAAATTATTGACCCATATATTCGTTACTATCACCAAATGAAAAACCTTGTGGAGCTATTTAGTCTTATAGCTTCATATAAAGATGAGGATGATAAGGTTAATATATTGCTGCAAACTTCCAATCTTCCTGAATATGAAGCAGAGGCGATTGAGAAATTCAGGGAGATGCAGGATAGCTTAGAAACAAGAGGCATCATATTTGATTTTGAAATGAAAGACCATGACAAAATTCATGACAGGTATATATTGATTGATGATAATTGGAAAATAGTTATGGGGCGTGGTTTGGATATTTGGCAAAAATCAGGAGGTTCGTTTGATATTGCTGATACAAATCAACTTTTTAGAAAATCAAAAGCTTTTCATGTTACCATTTTGGGTAAAGGGGAGTTTTGATTTATTAATGGAGTCTATTTATTAAAGCGAAACAAAAGTTTGCCCGCAAGACTGGCATCCCTACCAGCAGTCAGGGATTGGAACGGAAGATTGGGAAGGTAGTGATAAAGGTTATTACCGGGAAGAAATGATGTGATTGAGGGGTTATACCCTCAATTCATTACAAATGGATAAAACACCACATAATATTGCTGTTCGCGTATGGTCTAATCCATTGTCGATAGATGAGGTATCTACAGTAAACGGCAAGATGTTTAAGCTGATTAATCTTCTTTTTTATTATGTTTCGGTATTGGACAAAGTGTTAGACAAATATGTGTAGGGACTTTTATCTTTGTCCCAAAATAAAAAATAGTCGATCTCCTACAAAGTGTAGGGACTTTCCCTGATATTGGGAAGGTAGTAAGACAAAGTGTAGGAACTTTTCCCGATGTTGGGAAGGTAGCAAGACAAAGTGTAGGAAACTTTTCTGATGTCGGAAAATTATCCTACAAAGTGTAGGAAACTTTTCTGACATGAGTAAATAGTTAAAATAAAACGCCTGAGGAAGAGCACATTTATTCGATTGATATTCAGCTAAATAAATAGCAGAAAGCTAGTGTAATCAAGCCATTTTTATTATCTTCAAGGTTCTGACACTAAAGACTTTAAAGATAATCGTTAAGTCTATTGAGATACCCAATTATAAAGAACTAACCACTATAGGTATAGGTAGTGCATGAATCAAAAAAAGGGGCTTGACCGTTTTAAACAGTCAAGCCCCTACTCTACTTGTTAAGTTCTATCGATTGTTATTCTTAAATTTAATTACCTATTTATTTGTGTTGTTATTTAATTTAATGGCATTTCAATTACCATCTAATTATCTTTTCGGGAACATTTTCTTTTCCCCAAAGCTCTTCGATTACCTTCTTTACAGTGTGATGCATAGGAGAGCTGTAGTCAAGTTGGTTAACTATTTCACTTATTGTTGTCGCTTTAGTGGAACCAAATTTGATGATTTTGTAACCGTGTTCTTCCAATTGTGGATAACGCTCCTTATCATATCCTACCACAGGGCTGATGCTTTCATCAAACACCAAATACCATGATCCTTTGTAAAAGAATTCATTGGTGCCAAAAAATTCATTGCCACCCGGATAGCGACAATAATGGAAACTGGTGGTCAATAATTGACCGTTGCCATATACTTCCACACCTTTCGCCCAGGCATCATACATACTTGTGCGTGCTTTGCTGTATATTTTTAACGTTAAAACTTCACCGTCAATTTCTACTTCGGTGACGCTGCTTCCATACATTTTTTCAATACTGCCGGGGCTGGGAACAGATTGACTAATAATTGGGTCTGTACCACGCATCCCTGATTTACTTACATAAATCAATTGTCCGTTTTCGTCTGCTTTAAAATTTAAATTTCTCATTTTCTTAATTTTTTTGATAGAACATCCGCATTTCGTCCACCGTGGCTTTTTTGCTCGGTTGGCATCCTACTATTTTAAAAAGTAAGAAATCTTCATGCTGTAGAATTAGTTACAAGTATAAGCAAAATGTTTGAATTGTGCAAGCTTTTTATCATTAAAAAGAGTGCACGTGTAGTGCACAGTTGTGTTATTACTTTGTATAGAACTTAACAAACCGGTGATTTCTCATAATTGAGGAAATAACTGTGGACAAAGTCAAATTGAACCTCAAGGAGACCCTTGAATTAGCTAATAAGATGTATCTTAGCTATTGAAGTTTATATGAATAATAACTCTTAAAGCACTTGTATTATGAATTGGATATGGGTAATAATAGTTGTTGCAGTAATTGGCGGAATCATCGGATATATGCGCTCTGGCAAAAAAGAAGATGCTGTATCCGGTGCAATTGGTGCGGGCGTAGGATGTGGATATATTATTTTACAGATTTTTCTTGCTTTATTAGGTATATGGATTCTATTCAGAATTGGCAGCTGGCTATTTGGATAATGCTGCTTGCCACCGGCTGTACAAAAATCAATCACGACCGTGAGCTGGAGCATGTGCAGAGCTTTATCAATAGAAATTCATTCAACGATAATATTTCTATTTTGGTAGATTACTCTATTCACAGCGGGAAGAATAGGATGTTTGTGTATGATATGAAGCGAGGGAAAGTGCTGTACGCCTGTCCTGTTTCTCACGGTATTGGCAGTGGCAGGGATGCTGTTCCCAATCAGTTTAGCAATACGCCCAACAGTTTGATGTCCAGCTTAGGATTGGCTACACTGGGACACAGAGATTATAGTCCGCAGGGTGTGAAGTTTAAATATTGGCTGGATGGGCATGAGTCAACCAATAATAAAATGAAGCAGCGATTGGTGGTGATGCACTCTTATGCCGGTGTGCCCAGTCAACCGATCTATCCGCGTCGCATTATTACTAGCGAAGGATGTCTGATGGTGGGGAATGAGGCGTTACACAAACTGGACAATATTATTAAAGCGGAGAGCAATAAGAAAATTGTGATTTATTCGTTTCAGAACAATCGTCCGAGGGCAACAGTAAGAGCAAAAGCTAAAACGGAATTGAGGTGTATTGCCAGGAGAATTAGATGATTTTCAGGTAATCTTAATTGCAGGCCTATACAAAAACTATTGCTGAACTCCCCTCCCATGTGTTAATATACGATAATCCCCAAAACTTCACTTTTGGGGATTATTTTTTGCATTTCTGTATTTACAATAAACACTAGCCCCATAATCATCTGTCATAGACTGCTTTAGCCACTCTGTTTTCCAAATTGTAAATTTACAATGGTACAAAGAGTGTGACCAATCGTACCATTGTAAATTTACAATGGGACAAAAAGTGACGCCAATCATGGATTGTAAATTTACAATGGGACAAAGAGTGACACCAATCATGGATTGTAAATTTACAATGGGACAAAGAGTGACACCAATCATAGTATTGTAAATTTACAATGGGACAAAGAGTGACACCAATCATAGTATTGTAAATTTACAATGGGACAAAGAGTGACGCCAATCATGGATTGTAAATTTACAATAGGACAAAGAGTGACGCCAATCACGGATTGTAAATTTACAATGGGACAAAGAGTGTCACCAATCATACCATTGTTAAATTACAAAATGGGTGACTCTTTAACTCTTTTTACTTTTGCGAGGTTGTATTTGTTATTTTTGGGAGGCTGATTTTCCTTAGATAAAAAATTATATCATCATGATAATGGATAATTCATTACCTTTGTGGTAGAATAATAATATAAGTATGGATATTAATAAGATTGAGAAAATTGTAATCGATATTGCGGGTGTGATGCATCCGGCAATAGATTTGAGCCTAACGGATTTGGGCATTGTAAGAGATATTGACCCTTCGGAAAATCGGGTAGCTGTGTTGTTTGCATTTCCTTTTGCAAAAATTCCTATTGCCGACAAGCTGGTTAACTCGGTTAAGGAGGTGGTGTTGAGACACGATGCTGAGTTTCACCACGAGATTGTGGTGATGAACGATGTGGAGCGTGCTGAGTTTATGAGACTGGAGGCTTCGGCCTGGAAAGGCGAAGGCGGCAGCTGCGGCGGGTGCTCGTAACGATTATATAATAGTAATATTATTTTTCTCGCACAGTTCGAGTGCCATATCTCTTAGTTTAAACTTTTGCACCTTGCCGCTGCCGGTTAGAGGGTATTCATCTACTGTGAATACGTATCGGGGCGTTTTGTAGCGGGCAATTTTGTCTTTGCAGAAGTCGCGTACATCTTCGGTGGTGAAGTGATAGCCGTCGAGGGGGATAATAAATGCTCCCACATCTTCGCCATAACGGGGCGACTTGACGCCAACCACCTGCACATCTTTGACGCCGGACATGGTGTATAGAAATTCTTCTACCTCTTTGGGTGAAATGTTTTCGCCTCCGCGAATAATCATATCCTTGATTCTTCCTGTGATGGTGTAGTTGCCGTTCGTATCTTTTACGCCAAGGTCGCCCGAGTGCAGCCAGCCGTTTTTGTCGATAACGGAAGCTGTGGTTTCGGGATCTTTGTAGTAGCCTTTCATTACCAGATAGCCGCGGCAACACATTTCGCCTTCTACGCCCACGGGGCATTGTTCGCCTGTGGCAGGGTCGATAATGGCAACTTCTGAAAACTCATACTCACGCCCAACGGTGGTGTAGCGCACCATCTCGGGGTCGTCGATACGACTTTGTGTCATACCGGGCGATGATTCGGTGAGTCCGTAAACGCTGGTAATTTTCATAAACATCTTTTCGTTGACTCTGCGCATAAGTTCTATTGGACAAAGTGCGCCGGCCATGATGCCTGTGCGAAGTGACGACATGTCGAACATTTCGAACATGGGATGATTGAGCTCGGCAATAAACATGGTGGGAACGCCGTAGAGTGCGGTGCATCGTTCTTTGTGAATGGATGCAAGCACGAGCAGGGGGTCAAACTTTTCGACCATCACTTGTGTGGAGCCGTGTGTGAGGCAGTTCATCACTGCCAGCGTTATTCCGAAACAGTGGAAGAGCGGCACGCAGATACAGAGTTTGTCGTCGGGGGTGAAGCGCATGTGTTCGCCCGTCAGAAAGCCGTTGTTGGCTATGTTGTGGTGCGAGAGCATCACGCCCTTGGGAAATCCTGTGGTGCCTGATGTGTATTGCATATTGACCACGTCGTGGCAACCTACCATCGATTTGGCATGAAGCAGTTCGTCGTCGGTTTTGGAGTTGCCCAGCACAAGTATCTCGGCAGTGTTGTACATACCGCGATATTTTTCCTGTCCTATATATACCAGGTTTTTCAACTCCGGGAAACGTTCGCTCTTGAGGTATCCGCGCTGTTGGGTGCGCAATTCGGGAATCAGTTTATTAATAATGTCCAGATAGTTTCCTCCTGCGGCTCCGTCGGTGATGCAGAGTGTGTGCATATCGGAGTGCTTAACCACGAATGCGAGATCATGCTCTTTGTAGTTGGTGTTGACGGTGACTGCCACTGCTCCAATCTTGGCACAGGCATAAAGGAAGGTGAGCCAGTCGGGAACGTTTTGTGCCCAGATGCCTACATGGGTATCTTTCCTGACGCCGATGGCGAGCAAACCTTTAGCCATTTTGTCGACACGTTGATTGAATTCGCTCCAGGTGAAGCGCAGGTCGCGGTCTGAATAAACTATGTATTCTTTGTCGGGAGTGGTCTCAGCCCAATATTCGAGCCACTGTCCTAATGTTTTGTCATGAAGTTGAAGCATGTTGACGGTCTCTGTTTAGATTAAAGGGGAGTGTAAACTACTGCCAAAATTTTGGCGGGTTTGCCGTTGGCTGATGTCACAAGATGCTGAACCACGGAGTCGTAATATATGCTGTCGCCGGCATTAACGATATGTATGTCTTTTCCGTAGTGTACCTTGATGGCACCTTCGAGCACGTAGATAAACTCTTCGCCTTCGTGGGTTGAGAGCACGGGCTCGTGGTCGGGGTCCGTGGCAACATCAATCAAAAAAGGCTCCATTGCCCTACCCGCCTTGTTGGCTGCGAGCGACACAAAGTCGAGATGTGAATTGGCCGACGATAGCTGACTGGAGAAGGTGACCGATTCTTTTGTTTCGGCTTTGCGGTGCACTACTGCACCTGTTTCTTCGTAATCGTCCAGGAAGGTTCCCAAGCGAACGCCCAGCGCGCGTGCAATTTTGATTAGTGACGCTAATGTTGGGATTGTGCTGCTGTTGACAATCAGGTCGATCTGCTCTTTGCTGAGTCCGGTGCGTTCCGATAATTCTTCCCATGTGATGCTGTTGTCGTTGCACAACATCTTAATTTTCTGACCAACTATATTTTCTACACTCATGGAATATAAATGTGTTAGTTTAAACTCAAAACTGTAATTAAAGTAACAAATGTTTTGTTTTTTCTTGTTACGACTGCAAAACTAACATCTTTTTAGTCAAAATAAAAATAATTCAATTATAAACATCACTTATTGATTACAGTTTTCATTTATTGCTTATTAAATGAGTTGCAGTCGTGGTTTTTACAAGAAATTCGTGTAACTTTGCATAAATATTTTTTTTGGCATGAGTGAAGAAATAAAAGATGATAGCAGTCAGCTTATTCTACGGACTGAGAATCTGGTGAAGAAATATGGTAAACGAACGGTTGTAAATCAGGTTTCCATCAATCTGAAGCAAGGTGAAATTGTGGGTTTGCTGGGTCCTAACGGTGCCGGTAAGACTACCACTTTCTATATGACTGTGGGACTGGTTGTGCCTAATGAAGGTAAAATATTTCTTGGCGAACAGGAGATTACAAAATTTCCTGTGTATAAGCGTGCGCAGGCCGGTATTGGTTATCTGGCGCAGGAGGCTTCTATTTTTCGCAAAATGTCGGTAGAGGATAATATCAAATCAGTACTGGAATTTACCGACAAAACTCCAAAAGAGCAGACACGCAAAATGGAAGAACTTATTTCGGAGTTTGGACTTGAAAAGGTTCGCAAAAATCAGGGCGATCGCCTCTCGGGTGGTGAGCGTCGCCGTGCCGAAATTGCTCGATGTCTTGCTATTGATCCAAAGTTTATTATGCTAGATGAGCCATTCGCGGGGGTTGACCCCATTGCGGTTCAGGATATTCAGTCTATTGTTGCAAAATTGAAGTATCGCAATATCGGTATTTTGATTACCGACCATAATGTGGATGAGACGCTGAGCATCACTGACAGAGCTTATTTGCTTTTCGAAGGTCGGGTTTTGTTTCAGGGCAGTGCCGAGCAGCTTGCTGAGAATCCAATTGTGCGTGAGAAATATCTGGGTAGCGACTTTGAACTGCGTCGTCGTACTTTTGACAACGTTTAGGTTATGGGCAGACTATTGGCTATCGATTATGGCAAAAAGCGGACGGGAATTGCAGTGAGCGATCCGTTGCAAATTATTGCAAACGGACTGACAACTGTGGAGACATCTACATTGTTTGATTTTTTGAAAGACTATTTTGAACGGGAAAATGTTGAGAAAGTAATTATAGGACTTCCCAAGCAGATGAACAATCAGGCATCTGAAAATATGCCTCGTATTGAGCAGTTTGTTGAGAAGCTAAAAAAGCTTTATCCTGCCATGGATATTCAATATTATGATGAAAGATTCACATCTAAGATGGCACAGCAGGCAATGATAGCGGGAGGAGTGAAGAAAAAGCAACGACAAAACAAGGCGTTGGTGGATGAGATAAGTGCCACAATTATTTTGCAGAGCTATATGGAGAGTGTGAGACTCTAAAAAAGAACATTCAATTATAATTATTATGATATTACCTATTTATATATATGGTCAGCCGGTGTTGAAGAAAGAGGCTGAAGATATAGATATAAAAAACTATCCCAATCTTGGTGAGCTGATAGAAAACATGTTTGAAACTATGTATAATGCTGAAGGGATTGGACTGGCGGGTCCTCAGGTTGGACTTGCAGAAAGAATTTTTGTGGTTGATCTCGATCCTATTGCCAACGATGAGCATCCGGAGTTTAAGGGCTTTAAGAAAGTATTTTTGAATGCGGAGATAACGGAGCGCACAGGAGAGATTGAGTCTGTCGAAGAGGGATGTCTAAGTATTCCGGGCATAAACGAAAAGGTACCTCGTGAAGATCGTATTCGAATCAATTACTTTGATGAGAATGGTGTGGAGCATGACGAGGAGTATTCGGGATTTATGGCGCGTGTCATCCAGCATGAGTATGACCATATTGATGGTATTTTGTTTACCGACCGGATTACCCCACTCCGCCGCCGCATGATTAAGAGTAAACTAAACGGAATGGAAAAAGGAAAGGTAAGCTGCCACTACCGTATTAAAACGGTGTAACGAACTTACCTCTTCTAACAGTTATATTATTTTGCACTGCGAAATTGTGTGATGTTTTACATCAGCAGTTTCGCAGCTTCTTTATCCATAAACCAGAACAGATTGCCTGATGTGGGCTCTACACGTGCGGCGGGATATTTCATCTCGTCACCACCTGCTCCACCTACAATCTCTTTTACTTTTTCGGCTTTGCCGGCTCCTGTTACCAGAAATGCAACATTGTCGGCATTATTAATCGCTGTGCCTGTAAGGCTCACGCGCTTTTGTCCGCTGTCGGGATGTGTGCCCACCACGCAGTGGCGGGTGTCGTCCCAAAGGTTGATTTCATAGGGAAATATGGATGCTGTGTGTCCGTCATCACCCATTCCCAGAATGATGATATCAAATGATGGGATATTGTTTTTCAGTTCAAGTTCTTCTTCAAGAACTGAAGAATATCTTTTGGCTTCTTCTTCAGGGTCGTTCTCTCCTTTGATTCTAAAGATGTTCTTTTCGGGAATTGGAACATTGTCCAGCAGATGATCTTTGGTCATCTTGTAGTTGCTTTCGCTATCGGTGGGCGCTACAGCGCGCTCGTCACCCCAGAACAGATAGATCGAACTCCAGTCGATATCTTCTTTGTGATGCTTAGACCAATAGTCAAACAGCGACTTTGGTGTGGATCCTCCCGAAAGAGAAATGGTCAGTTTGCCTTTTTCTTCCAGCAATTCTTTAATCCAGTCGGTAAACGCTTCGTTAAGCTCCGACAGGTTGTCATAAATTTGAATGTTCATATATGTTTTTGTTTTTATAATTCGCAATAGATGCCGTCATCCGAAAGATTCTTGCAGGGATAACGCCATGTTTTGGTTCCGTCGATAAGCTGGTCGGCGGTGTCGGGTCCCCACGATCCTGCGGGATATCCGTATAGAGGAGCCTCAAGAGTTGAGTCCCAATAGTCGATGACTGGTTGCATAAACTTCCAGGTTAGTTCGGCACCTTCGCCCGACATAAACAGTGTGTTGTCGCCCATCATACAATCCAGAATCAAGCGCTCGTAAGCATCGGGAAGGTGTTCATCACCAAGGTCGGAATAGTGGAAGTCAACGTTTACAGACTTAACTTCGTATCCTTTGCCGGGTACTTTCAGTCCAGTTTTGAGAAGTATGCCTTCGTCGGGCTGAATGCGAAGAATAAGCTGATTGCCTGATTCGATTACGCCGTCTATTGATTTGAACAGCTGTGCCGGTGAGGGCTTAAAGTGAATTACTATTTCTGACACACGGGTTGGGAGTCGTTTACCTGAACGAATATAGAATGGTACACCGCTCCATCGCCAGTTGTCTATAAAGAACTTCATGGCGAAATATGTTTCGGTGCGTGAATTTTTATCCACTCCCTCTTCGTCTCTGTATCCTTTGAGCAGCTGTCCTTTGACGTGTGCTTCTGTATATTGTCCGCGTATAATATTATTTTTGAGTTGCTCTTCATTAAGAGGTCGCAACGAGCGGAAGACCTTAAGTTTTTCGTGACGAATCTCTTCAGGATTAATCTTAGCCGGAGGCTCCATTGCGACGAGTGATGCTACCTGAAGGAGGTGATTTTGTATCATGTCGCGCAATACTCCTGCACCTTCGTAGTATCCGCCTCTGCCTTCCACGCCGATGCTTTCGGCAGCTGTTATCTCAACATGCTGAATGTAGTTTCTATTCCACAGTGGTTCGAAAATGCCATTGGCAAAGCGAGTTACCATTAAATTCTGAACTGTTTCTTTACCCAGGTAATGGTCGATGCGAAATATCTGATCTTCTTCAAAGAAGTCAAGAAGTTGTTTGTTTAGGTCCATTGCCGACTGTAGGTCGTGACCAAAAGGTTTCTCAATTATTATTCTTCTAAAGCCTTTGTGTTGCAAAGTTAATCCCTGTCCATAAAGGAATTTGGGAATTATGGGATATAATTGCGGAGGCGTGGAGAGATAGAATATATAATTGCTTTTCAGATTATATTTCACGTTGAGTTCCTTGAGCTTGGCTTTGACCAATGCGTAGTCTTCACTCTTTTGAGTGTCGATGCTTATATAATGAAGCAACGACAGGAAGTCATTCAGCTTTTTGGTGTCTTCGTTCTTATATTTTGCGAACTTCTGAATTCCTTCTTTCATCTTTTGGCGGAACTCTTTGTTTGTCAGTGTAGTTCTGCTCACGCCCAGCACGGCATAGCCTTCGGGCAGGGAGTTATTTATGTAGAGTTCGTAAACGGAGGGAATTAATTTCCGGTATGTCAAGTCTCCTGAGGCACCGAATATTACCAGTGCCTGATTTTCTGTTTTTCTCATTGTGTCTGTAAAATAAAATCTTATTTGCTATGTCGTATAACAAATTGAGCGCAAAAAAGTTGCTATGTGTCTAAAACATGCGTTTAAGCGCAGCACGATCGAATATGGAAATCTCCCGACGATCAACATTGATTAACCCTTCGTCGGCCATTTGCATCATTACGTTGACAAGCGCCGGGCGCGACACGCCAAACAGGCGTGAAAGTCCTTCTTTGGAAGTTTTGAGATGGAAAATCTGTTCGCCTTTAGATTCGCGCAACATATAATAAGCAAGCTTGGCACGAATGGTTCGCAATGAGGCCAGTTGTAATCTTTCGGAAAGGAATGCCACTTTGTTGGAGATATAAGAAAGATATGCTTTCATAAACTCTTCATATTTACTCATAAGGAAGTAAACGTTCTCCTTGGGGATAATTACCGCCATGCTTTCTGCAACGGCGTAGGCTGCGACGGGCGAAAGATTGTCTGAAGCGAAGAGAGTGCCTGCTGCCAGCGGATTGGGTGCCTTAATCTCTTCTATTTTGATGTAGTCTCCCTTCTCGTCTGACATTTCGGTTACAAACTCTCCTTTGATGACTATAATAAGTGTTTCACTGACTGCTCCCTGGGCAACCAGCATTTCGCCCTTTTCATATCTCTTTACTGTGTATCTCAAATCTTTTAGAAAGTCTTCTCTCTCGTTTGCCGGAATTGATTTGCACAGAGGACACTGAAATATGGTGTGTGAATGATTTGGTTTATGTTGATTCATGCTGTAAACTTGTCGATGATTTTAAAAAATGTTTTTATATATCAGAGTCGTTTCGAACAATAATCTAAAGAATAAAGGCAAATGCTTTGTGCTACTCCGATATGATGATAGACAAATGTAACATTTTTTTTCGGTTCGTAATAAATATTACACCTTATTAGTGTTTTATTTCTGATATTTGTCTTGAAAATGCAAATCAAATAATGTCAAACTAAGTTTTATCATGGGAAAATTGAAAGAAATTTGGGATCTGATAAGACCTCGCGGAGGATGGCGGTATCCTGCAATTATAATTACAGGCGCCTTTGTAGGATTGTTTATCTATACCTTTTTTACTTCTCGTGCTTATAGCTACTTGTCTGATAATCCAAGAACTTGTGTGAACTGTCATCTGATGAGCCCCTATTATGCTACGTGGTCGCACAGCTCTCACTCACGAAATACCACGTGTGTGGATTGTCATGTGCCGCACAACAACATTTTCAACAAGTACTATTTCAAAGCAAAAGATGGATTACGCCACTCGGCCGTATTCACCATTCGTGGTGAGCAAACTGCGCTGCAGGCAATACCCGCCAGCTCGCAGGTGATTATGAACAACTGTATTCGCTGTCACGCACAGCTGAACCAGGAGTTCGTGAAAACAGGACACATGGACTGGAAACAAACTAAAGCTAACAACGGGCACGCCTGCTGGGACTGCCACAGAGAGACTGCTCACACAAGAAGCAGATCGGAGGTATCAACACCAAATGCACTGGTGCCGATGCCTGACACTAAAGTTCCCGACTGGCTGAACGAAGCTATGTCAAAAAAACAAGTAAAATAAATAACTAACAAATTTATCACATTATGAGTACTGATAGCAAAAAAATGAAGCCCTGGGTAGCGTGGATGCTGTTCTTTGTTACTGTAGGCGTTGTGTTTTTACTGGGTATGCTTGCTGCTTCTATCACGCAGCGCAGAGCTGAAATTACCAGTATAATGAATAACAAAAAAGTAGAAATTACAGGAATTGAATCAAGAAGTGAAATCTTTGCTGAAAACTATCCGCGTGAATATCATACGTGGCTGCAAACCGAAGACACCACTTTTCAGAGTGAATTTCACGGAAGCAGCGTAGTTGATGTGTTAGCGGAGCGTCCCGAAATGGTTGTACTGTGGGCAGGATATGCTTTCTCCAAAGACTATGGAACTCCAAGAGGACACATGCATATGATTGAAGATTTGTGGGGTACTCTGAGAACAGGTTCGCCAATGAGCCCCGACCAAGGTCCGCAACCTGCAACCTGCTGGACTTGTAAAAGCCCCGACGTACCTCGTATGATGGACTCTATAGGTGTGGCTGAGTATTATGCCGGAACATGGGCATCGCTTGGTCATGAAATTGTAAATCCTGTTGGTTGTGCCGATTGTCACGAACCTGAGCATATGAATCTTCAGATTTCTCGTCCGGCTTTGGTTGAAGGACTGGCTAATGCGGGTGTCGATATTAATAAGGTGTCACAACAGGATATGCGCTCGCTGGCTTGCGCGCAGTGTCACGTGGAGTATTATTTCCAACCCGACGGAAACTATTTGACTTTCCCATGGCATAATGGCCTTACAATGGAAGGTGGTGAAGAGTATTATGACAAAGTAGGTCATGTTGACTATGTTCATGCATTGAGCAAGGCTCCAATTTTGAAAGCTCAACATCCTGACTATGAGATTTTCTTGCAGGGTATTCACGGACAAAGAGGCGTTTCTTGTGCAGACTGTCACATGCCTTACATCTCTGAAGGTGGTGTAAAATACTCAGATCACCATATTATTAGCCCATTGGCAAATATCAACAACACTTGTCAGGTATGTCACCGCGAAAGCGAAGAGACTCTGCGCGAATCAGTTTATGAGCGTCAGCGCAAAGGTGCCGAACTTAGAGACATGGTGGAACAAGAACTTGCAGCTGCTCATATCGAAGCTAAATTTGCTTGGGATAATGGTGCAACAGAAGCTCAGATGGCTGACATATTGCAATTGCTGCGTCAGTCACAATGGCGTTGGGATTATGCGGTAGCTTCACATGGTGCGCCTTTCCACGCTCCTATTGAATTCCAAAGATTACTTTCTCAAAGTCTTGACCGCGCTCACAAAGCTCGTTTCGCAACCTCAAAGGTATTGGCTCAGTTAGGTCATATCGGTGATGTTCCGATGCCCGACATCTCTACAAAAGCAAAAGCGCAGGCTTATATCGGACTTGACATGGAGAAAGAAGAAGCCAACAAAAAGGTATTCCTTGAGACTGTTGTTCCTGAGTGGATTAAAACTGCAAAAGAAAACAATCGTCTGATAAGCAGAAGATAACTGATTAAATTTTGATGAAAAATAAATCTCGTAAAATATGGGAAAAACCGTGGGATTATCTTGAAGGATTTATCGTAGCAGGCGGAATTGCAATTGCAGGTTTCGCGCTACAATTCTCACTTGGAAATATTATCACATCGGATTTTGCTTTTCCCATTAACGTAATCTTAGGAGCCCTATTTATAGTAGGGCTTCTTTGTTGTCATTTCTTTTTGAAAGACAATCATATTGTTCGCTGGCTATCGAGCGTGAGGGCTACAATACCTGCGCTGACTGTGATGCTGGTACTTATCATTGTGATGGGACTGACACCACAATTTACAGAATATGAACCGGAGCACCATCTGCCAAATGATTTTATAAACAATTTGGGATGGTATAGGATGACCACTTCATGGTCGTTTATATTGCTTAGCTTCTATATGCTTACCATTCTTGGTTTTTCAACTTTGCGGAAGACTCGGAAGCCAAACTCATGGAGACAGATTGGCTTTTATCTAAATCATGCGGGGTTGTTTATCGCCTATCTTGGTGGCATATTGGGTAGCGCAGATATGGTTCGTACTACAATGACCGTGAGGGAAGGGCAAACGGAATGGCGTGCTGTGGATTATTTTGGCAATGTTAGCGAGCTTCCTATTGCTATTGAGCTTGATACTTTCAAGATTGAGGAATATCTGCCTAAACTGGTAGTGATAAATACTGAGACGGGACGTATATTGCCGGAGAAAAAACCTGATATTTACATGTTCGAGAAAGTGGGTGACAAGACCACTCTTTTGGGTAACGATGTTGAAATTTTGGAATATTTGCCTGAGGCTGCCGTTATGAGTGATTCAGCATTTGCATCAGCTGTTACCTATCATGGTGACGGAGCTGCCACTGCGCTAAAGGTGAGAATTTCAAATTCTGAACTCAAAGAACCTATTGTAGGTTGGGTTAGCAATGGTAGTTATGTGTTCCCTTACAAGGTGCTTTATATTAACAGTCAAACAAGCTTGGCTATGCCTGTTCAGGAGGTTAAGAAATACACATCGCATGTGACGGTAATGACTGAAAGCGGATATAGTAAAAAAGCTACCATTGAAGTGAACAGCCCTTTGACTATCGACAATTGGAAGATTTATCAGTTTAGTTATGATGAGTCGATGGGTAAATATTCTAAGACAAGCGTCTTTGAACTGGTGTATGACCCTTGGCTGAAAATTGTTTATGCAGGTATCTTCATGTTGCTGGCAGGTTCGTTGTTCCTATTTATTATGGGACCGATAAAGAAAGAAAAGGCACAAAAGTAAAATCGGAAAGATTATGAATTGGGATTATTTTATATATTTTGCAATAGTATCTGTGGTTTTATGGGCTGTGGGTGCTGCTTTGGCATTTCGCAATCAAAAGAAAACAATGCCTACGGTTATCACAACCCTTGGACTTGTGGTGTTCTTTGTTTTTATACTAGGTTTGTGGCAGTCGTTGGAGCGACCACCGCTTCGCACTATGGGTGAAACGCGACTATGGTATTCTTTCTTTCTTCCTGTAGCAGGATTAATTACCTATCAACGCTGGGGCTATAAGTGGATTTTATCGTTTAGTACAATTTTGGCAGCAGTGTTTATAGTTGTCAATATAGCGAAACCTGATATTCACAATAAGGTGCTAATGCCGGCGTTACAAAGTCCGTGGTTTGCACCACACGTTATTATATATATGTTTTCTTATGCAATACTTGGTGCAGTGACACTGATTGCAATTTACTATTTAGTGAGAAGCAACAAAATATCAGATAAGGATAAAATCATGGACATGACAGACAATCTGGTATATGTAGGAACAGCATTTATAACCATGGGTATGCTAATGGGTGCTATTTGGGCAAAGGCTGCGTGGGGTCACTACTGGAGTTGGGACCCTAAAGAAACATGGGCAGCTGCTACGTGGGTGGGTTACTTGCTCTATATACACTACAGGCTTAGAAAGAGGTCATCAAACAAAACTTCGATGATTATTCTGATTGTTGCTTTTCTGATATTGCAGATGACATGGTATGGCGTAAACTATCTGCCATCGGCAAAAGGAAGAAGTGTACACACCTACTCCACCAATTAATAATATAGTTTTGTTGTATTAAGCAATATTTAAAAGATAGTGATATGAGAAAAATAAGTTACTTGATGGCTTCGCTGATGATATTGTTGTCGGGAAGCATGGTTTTTGCACAAGACAAAGGGCAGTTTACCGTTAACGGTCAGTTGCGCCCTAGAGCTGAGTATCGCAATGGTGCATTGACTCCAATTGGTGAGGGAGAGAAAGCATCATCTTTTATTTCAAATCGTGCACGCCTAAGTTTGGGTTATCAGAATGATTTTCTGAAGATGGGTTTTTCGGCACAGGATGTCTCAGTATGGGGCGAACGACCACAAATAGAAGCCAACCCACGTACAACAGGTATCAATGAAGCGTGGGCAGAGTTAAATAACAATGGTTATTTTGCTAAGATTGGCCGTCAGCAGCTGGCATACGATGATGATCGTATCCTGGGAACATTGGACTGGAATCAGGCAGGACGTTTTCATGATGCTGTTACTTTGGGTTATGAAAGCTTGGCATTGGTTCACAGATTTCATTTGATTCTGGCTTACAATCAGCATAGACAGGGAATCAATTCAGGTACATACTACGCAGGGGGGCAACCTTACAAAGCTATGCAAACCGCATGGTATCAATATAAACATAGCAATGACCTGAGGTTCTCGATATTAGCGATGAACCTGGGATTTGAAGCCGGAACAATAGCTGAAGGTGAAGTTATTCCTAAAGGGAAAACCAACTATATGCAGACGCTGGGTGGCAATGTGTGGTATAATATAAACGATTTGAGTTTGTTTGGCACTGCGTTCTACCAGACCGGTAAAACAGCAGGTGAGCGTGACATCAGTGCTTATATGCTGTCTGCAAAGGGGCAGTATAAGTTTACACCTGAGTTCTCGGTAGCATTGGGAATAGATTATCTGTCGGGGCAGAAAAATGGTGAGAAAGTAACACGTTTTGACCCACTATATGGTACCCATCACAAGTTTTACGGCACAATGGACTATTTCTATGCTTCGGCATTTGGCAACGGCGGACTTAGAGACTTGTATGCTTCACTTATATACAAACCATTGCCAAAACTAACTCTGGATTTAACTTATCACAACTTTGCATCACAGCAATCAATAGATGTAAATGGAACTGATAAAAAAGGCTTAGGCTCTGAACTCGATCTAACAGTAACCTGCCCTATTCGTCCGTATGTAGTACTGCAGGGAGGTTATTCAATGATGTTTGGAACGGATGCTTTCTTCCAAATCAAAGGTGGAAGCAAAGACAGAAACCAACATTGGGCATTTCTTTCACTGAATGTGAATCCGGAAATATTCTCGGCAAGGTAAAACGATGTTGTGTATAAATACTAACAAGAGAATTTAAACAATAAAACCACTCAGTATAACGGGTGGTTTTATTGTTTATTATTAAGCTGTGTAATAGAACATGTTTTTATTAAAAAATAATTGGAGGACTGCAAAATCAAGTTTTATTACATGTCTGCTGAGGATGTTTTAATATTCCAATCTGCGAATATTAAGATTCGGCACCCAATTTAGGCACTTGGGATAAACGGTTATGTACACGCTCACAATTCCACTATATCTTTGCATCATCGAACAGTAAAATAAAAAAACAAGCATTATCACTAACAATTAGAGTATGCATATAACGGCTTCTAAAGGTTATAGATTAAAATAAAAAAGTATTGTTTAATCATATTTGTATCTTAGCATCTTTTATTTTGACTAACTTTGTGGGCAAATCACATAAAATCATACTCTTTATTAAAGTTTTTTCTGTGATATCGACTATAAATATAGAATATATATGAATAAATTTACAGGACATATTTCGCAAATAATCGGTCCCGTAGTGGATGTTTATTTCGAGCTTAATGGGGGTGGAAATAAATATTTGCCTGCGATTAATGATGCACTAACTATCATAAAAGACGATGGTAACTCACTTACACTAGAGGTTCAGCAGCATATCGGTGAGAACACCGTAAGAGCTGTGGCAATGGACTCTACAGATGGACTGAGGCGAAAGATGGAGGTAATAGCAAATGGCAGCCCAATTAATATGCCTTCGGGTGTGCAAACCAGAGGACGTTTATTAAATGTGACAGGTGATGCTATTGACGGGTTGAAAGAACTTGAGAAAGATATTAACAACCCTATACATAGAGATCCTCCCAAGTTTGAGGACCTTACTACCACAACAGAGGTACTGTTTACCGGAATTAAAGTTATAGACCTTATAGAGCCATACTCAAAAGGTGGTAAGATTGGTTTGTTTGGCGGTGCAGGTGTAGGTAAAACAGTTCTTATACAGGAACTTATTAATAATGTTGCCAAGGGCAAAGGAGGTTTTTCTGTTTTTGCCGGTGTTGGTGAACGTACACGTGAAGGTAATGACCTGTTGCGTGAAATGATTGAATCAGGCATTATTGATTATGGTGAAGAGTTCAAAAAGAGCATGGAAGAAGGTCATTGGGACCTGACAAAAGTGGATTATGACGCTGTAGCCAAATCTAGGGCAACTCTTGTTTTTGGACAAATGAACGAACCACCGGGAGCTCGCTCGTCTGTTGCTTTGTCGGGCCTGACAATTGCTGAGTCATTTAGAGATATGAATACTGAAGGAAAATCAGATATTTTGTTCTTTATAGATAATATATTTAGATTTACGCAGGCAGGTTCGGAAGTTTCGGCACTGCTGGGTCGTATGCCTTCAGCTGTAGGTTATCAACCTACCCTAGCCACTGAAATGGGTGCTATGCAGGAGAGAATAACATCTACCAACAGGGGGTCTATAACATCTGTTCAGGCAGTATATGTGCCTGCGGACGACTTGACCGACCCTGCTCCGGCTACTACTTTTTCTCACTTGGATGCAACTACTGTACTTAGTAGAAAGATCTCGGGCTTGGGTATATTCCCGGCAGTTGACCCTTTAGAGTCAACTTCTCGTATTCTTACTCCTGAAATTGTGGGTGAAGAACATTACACCACAGCACAGCGTGTGATTCAGATTTTGCAGCGAAATAAAGAACTTCAAGATATTATCTCTATCCTGGGTATGGAAGAACTGTCGGATGAGGATAGGACAACAGTTAACAGAGCAAGAAAAGTGCAGCGATTCCTCTCTCAGCCATTTCATGTTGCAGAGCAATTTACCGGTTTACCCGGAGTAATGGTTCCGATCGAAGAAACTGTCAGAGGTTTTAAAATGATACTCGATGGAGAGCTTGACGATTATCCCGAAATGGCTTTCCTAAACGTAGGAACGATAGACGATGCCATAGCCAAAGGGAAAAAGCTTATGGAAGAAGCTAACAAATAAAGAACCATATTTTGGATAAAATCAGACTAACAATATATACGCCCGAAGGAAGTATTTGTGACAAAATGGTTTCGGCAGTCACACTTCCCGGAAGCCATGGCAGATTTACCATCCTTAATAATCATAGCCCCATAATTTCTTCTTTGGAAAAAGGAGTTATCAGATATATTTCTGAGGGTGAGGAAACTGAGTTAGAAGTATCAGAGGGATTTGTGGAAGGTAAATATAATAATGTTGCCGTCTTCATAGAATCATATACAGAATGAACAAGTTAAAACAAAAACTTATTATACTACTAACCTTGTTTGTCATAATAATAGGTCTGGGTTCGTGGAAGGTATTGACTATCTTTTTCCCGGAACTTGCTTTTGCGGACTACCCTCTTATACCGATTTATTTCTTTGTAGTGGGTGTGATTTCAATTGAAGCATTAGCCAAAATTAATTATGACAACTCAATGAAATTGTTGAACAGACTAATGCTCATTAGAGGATTTAAGATATTAACAGCAATGCTTCTAGGCTTAGTTTACTGGCTTTTAGACAGAGCCGAAATTAGAAGTTTTGCGATAATGCTTGCTTCTTTTTACCTGTTCTATCTCTTCTTTGAAATCTACATATTTGCTCAAATTGAGAAATGGCATAAGAATAACCGGGATAGATAACCAAACTTGAAAAATGAAAAATCGATTTTTTAAAATATTTCTTATTGTTGCTCTTGCTTTTACACCCGTATTTTATAATACTTATGCACAAAATGCAGAATCAACTGCAGTAGAGCAAACAACAAAAAATGCAGATATAGATGTTAAAGATATGATTCTGTCGCATGTATCAGATTCATACGAATGGCATTTTATGGAATGGAAGGGTAAAGATATTGCAATTCCACTTCCAATTATACTACACAGCAAAGAGAGTGGATGGAGCTTCTTTTTATCATCAGAGTTTCATAATCCACAATCAAAATATAACCGGTTCTATGTATCGGAGGAAGGCAAGAATGCCGGTAAAATAGTAGAAAAGAGTTCTAGTGGGGAAGAAATAGTTCCTATTGACATATCACTTACAAAAAACGCAACATCGCTGGTTATAAGCTCTATATTGCTGATTGTATTGATTCTAAGTACAGCAAGATTTTATAAACGTGAGTCAATGGAGTCAAGCAAAGGTTTTTTCGGCATGATTGAAGTGGTAATATTATTTGTTACAGACGAGATTATCAAACCTTCAATCGGAAGGGAATACAAGCGCTTTGCTCCTTTTTTACTGACTATCTTTTTCTTTATACTTCTAAACAACCTTATGGGACTGATACCTATCTTTCCCGGAGGTGCAAACGTTACTGGAAATATTACTGTGACATTAGTATTGGCAGTTGCTACATTTTTAATGATTAATCTCACAGGTTCTAAATCTTATTACAAAGATATTTTCTGGCCGGACGTTCCTACATGGCTTAAGGCTCCGGTTCCATTAATGCCAATGATTGAATTGGTAGGTGCAGTCACTAAGCCGTTTGCTCTTATGATTCGTTTGTTTGCAAATATCACTGCGGGACACTCGATAGTGTTGGGACTGACCTCTGTGATATTTGTAACGGTCAAATTAGGAGCTGCAACAAATGGGGCTATGACAGTAATATCTATATTTTTCAGTATATTTATCAGCTTCCTTGAGATATTGGTTGCATTTATTCAGGCATATATTTTCACACTTCTTTCTGCTGTATTTATAGGGTTGGCAAGAGAGCCGGAAACAGCAGCCAAGGGTGCATAAAGACAAAAAAATAAATATAATACATATAACAATAAATTAAAACTAAAAAAATCATTATGTTAAATTCATTATTATTACAGGCAGCCGGCGGATTAGAGCTTGGCATTATGGGAGAGGCACTAGGTATTAGTATTGCAGTACTTGCTGCAGGCTTAGGTATTTCCAAAATTGCATCTTCCACTGCAGAGGGAATAGCTCGTCAACCTGAAGCAGGAGGCGATTTGCGAATGAATATGATTATATCCGCAGCTCTTATTGAAGGTGTGGCTCTGTTTGCCATCGTAGTGTTAGGATTTATACTCTAATTACAATAAGACTATGTCATCATCTTTACTCACACCGGATACCGGACTACTCTTTTGGATGCTTATTTCCTTTGGAGCAGTGCTTATAATATTGACCAAATTTGGATTTCCTGTTATTATTAAAAAACTTGATAGCAGAAAGAAATTTATTGACGAGTCAATAGTTGCTGCAGAAAAAGTATATAAAGAGCTGGAAGAAGTTAGGATAGACAGTGAAAAGATAATAACCAGTGCCAGAAATGAGCATGCAAAAATCATTAAGAAAGCAACTGAAAAACGAGATCTTATTTTAGAGAAAGCCAGAGAAGATGCTGCTAAAGAAGCTCGCAATATCGTAGAGGTTGCTCGCAAGCAAATTACACATGAGAAAGAAGAGGCACTTGCTGATTTGAGACGCGAGGTTGCAGTTCTATCTGTAGATATTGCTGAAAAGATATTGAGGGAGAATCTAAAAAACAAGGATGAGCAAATGAGCATGATTAATCGTTTGGTTGAAGAAATGAGCTTGTCGTAAAGAGAAAGAATAAGTATGAATACAGGACTGGTGGCATACAGATATGCATTAGCATTTCTGGAATATGTTCAGGAAAAAGGCATGGCTAAGGAAGCTTATGATAAGTCTAGACTAATTACGGGCATCTTCAGTGAGGTGAACAAATTAAATGAAGTCTTGGCGAATCCTATGGTTTCTAAAGATAAGAAACGAGAACTAATTCTAACAGCTTCAGGTGGAGAATGGTCTGAAATATTTGAGAATGTAGTTGGACTACTGCTTCGTAACAATCGCGAAGATCACTTGTACAGTATCATGCTTACTTTTCAGGAATTATATTGCAGGTCGCTTAATGTCTATAGGGGTAAGCTAACAACAGCAGTTGAGATAGACGATGTTACGGTTAAAACATTGAAAAACTCTATAGAGAGTACCCTAAATGGCAAATTGGAGCTAAACTCCATTATAGATCCTAAAATACTTGGTGGATTTATTCTTGAGGTTGACTACAAACGCTGGGACGCAAGCCTTAGAGGTCAGTTGAATAGAATAAAGAAACAATATATTGAAAGAAACAGACGAATAGTTTAGTTACATATTTTCCTGTTTGATTAATTACGAGAATAAGAAATGTCAGATAATATAATAAAAATAAGTGAAGTCTCCGAGATTCTTCGTGCACAGCTAGAAGGAATAGACGCGGATATTCAGCTTGATGAAGTTGGAACCGTTTTGCAAATAAGTGATGGAGTGGTTCGCATATATGGATTAAAAAATGCAGAATCAAATGAACTTCTTGAGTTTGATAATGGGATGCAAGCCATTGTGATGAACCTGGAAGTTGACAATGTTGGTGCTGTACTTCTTGGTTCAACAAGCGAAATTAAAGAGGGAGATACAGTTAAAAGGACCGGTAGGGTTGCGTCAATTTTTGTTAGCGAAAACATGATTGGACGCGTCATAAACCCATTGGGCGAACCATTAGATGGTCGAGGCAATATTGGTGGTGAAATGTTTGAGTTGCCCCTCGAGCGCAAAGCTCCGGGAGTGATTTTCAGGCAGCCAGTTAATGAGCCTTTACAGACAGGACTTAAGGCTATTGACTCGATGATTCCGATTGGTCGTGGTCAGCGTGAGTTGATTATTGGTGATCGTCAAACAGGAAAAACTACAATTGCGATAGATACAATTATCAATCAGAGACGCAGATATGAGGCTGGTGAACCTGTCTATTGTATTTATGTGGCAATTGGACAAAAGGGCTCGACAGTAGCTTCAATCGTGAATACACTGAGGGAGCACAGAGCAATGGACTACACAGTGGTAGTAGCTGCCAATGCTGCCGACCCTGCTGCACTTCAGTTTTACGCTCCTTTTGCAGGTGCTGCTATTGGTGAATTCTTTAGAGACACGGGCAGACACGCCTTGGTTGTTTATGATGACTTGTCAAAACAAGCTGTTGCTTATAGGGAAATTTCCCTTATCCTTCGTCGTCCTTCCGGACGTGAAGCTTATCCGGGTGATGTGTTTTATTTACACTCACGCCTTCTGGAGCGAGCAGCACGAATAATAACTCAGCAGGAAGTTGCACAAAATATGAACGATTTGCCGGAAACCCTCAAGAAGGTTGTTAAAGGTGGCGGTTCGTTAACAGCCCTCCCAATCATTGAAACTCAGGCAGGGGACGTATCCGCTTATATTCCAACTAACGTAATTTCTATCACAGACGGGCAAATATTTTTAGATACAGAATTGTTTAATCAGGGTATAAGACCTGCTATTGATGTGGGAATCTCTGTGTCACGAGTAGGTGGCAATGCTCAGATTAAGCCAATGAAAAAAATAGCAGGTACACTTAAGATGGACCAAGCTCAGTTTACAGAGCTCTCTGCTTTCACTAAGTTTGGTGGGGATTTAGATAAAGTTACAGCAATGACAATAGACAAGGGACAAAAGAATGCTCAGCTGTTGGTGCAACCAATGAACAAGCCTATGAGTGTTGAAAAACAGGTGGCCTTGTTGTATTGTGGAGTAAATGCATTGTTGGCAAAATTACCCTTGAGTAAAATTAAAGAGTTTGAGAAAGAGTTTATTCACTCTCTGGAAACCATGTTTCAGAATGAGGTTTTGGATGTTATCAAAGAAGGAGAAATAAACTCGGATGTAACTGATATAATTGAGAGTGTTGCAGAAGAAGTAATTCACAGAATTATGCAACCGATAGGATAAAATGGCATCACTTAAAGATATAAAAACGCAAATAGGATCTGTTAAAGCTACTCAGCAGATAACATCTGCTATGCAAATGGTGGCAACTGTAAAATTACAGAAAGCTGAGAGGATTGTTTCAAACCTTTTGCCATATCAAGAGAAAATATATGAGCTATTGCATAACTTTCTGCAATCTGAAACAAAATTCAAATCTGTATTTGAGGAAGAACGAGAGTTGAAAAGGACTGTTATTGTTGCTTTTTCTGCTAACATGAGTTTGTGTGGTGCCTTTAATGCTAATGTTACAAAAAAGCTGATAGACACGATAGAGGAACTCAAATATCAATCTGAAAATGAAGTATTGATATATACTGTCGGTAAAAAGACTGATCACGCAATTAGGAAAAAAGATATTATACCTGTTGAATATCATGAGAGTATTGCACACAGTCCAAATTATGAAGAAGTGGCAGAACTGGCGGAGCGACTGATGACACTCTATCAGAATAAAGAGATTGACAAGGTTATATTAATTTATCATCAATTTAAATCAAAAGGTGTTCAGATTCTCACAACAGAGACACTACTTCCTATTTCATTTGAAAATGTGGATCAAAATAATGAGTCTACTACAAAATCGGCTGACTACATAATAGAGCCGAATAAGGAAACGTTGCTCGATAAACTGGTGCCCAAAGTCATAAAACTAAAACTGTATAGAGCGCTGTTAGAATCATATACATCAGAACAAGCAGCAAGGAATTTGGCTATGCAATCGGCAACAGACAATGCTGATGACATGTTGGATGATTTATCTCTGTTATATAATAAATCCAGACAACAGAGCATTACCAATGAATTGTTGGATATTATAGGTGCGACATTCAAATAATTTGGGACAGACATCAAAAGTATTTAAGTCATAATCAGAGGGTCTTGCTTTATAGCCGGACCCTTTTTGCAAAATCTAATATTCCTTTTACACTTTGTTTAGACCATCATATATTTCTCCTTATGATAATAACATTGAAAGTTATAGAGGTTTGTATAATCTAAATATGTATATTTGTTATGTAAATAAGCCCGATAATCTATTTTAAAAACGACTACATGTTACTAGGACCAACTTACGTTTATAAATGCTCCAATTGTGACAATCTTTTGCAGAAAGGAAGCATAATTAGTGGAAACAGCATTGGTGCAAAGTTATATTCAGATGGAGAGAAAACTGCAAGACATTATTATTGATTCTTAATCATAAAATTTTGGACCAGCGAATTATGATTGCAGAACTATACAGGAATTTAGGCGAATTTGAAAACTGCATCAGTACAATTAAAAGTATAAGAAAGAGAAAACTAAAATGGTTAAAGGAGAAATTTATAAATGAGTGCAAACTAAAAAACAGTTACGTAATACAGTTGAATTAAAAGATTAACTATATTGACAAGCATTGTGGCTGTAAAAAATGAGGCCCTCCCCTAGCCCACAAAAAAATACGTTCTTAAGTAAATATTTCTATTCTAATTTGTAACTTTGTCGTATGATTAAGATAAGGAAAGCAACCGCAAAAGACATACCTGATATACAGGCAGTGGCAAATGAGGCGTGGCCTCAGGCTTTTGCCCAAATTCTTGCACCACAGCAAATTCAGTATATGATGGAAATGATGTATAGCCATGATGCGCTTTGGGAGCAAATAGTTACTAAGGGGCATATGTTTTATATTGCTTCTAAGGATGATACACCTATTGGATATATATCAATAGAGCACAATTGTGACAATAGTGGCAAGACTAAGATTCACAAGGCTTATATTATACCTGAATGTCGGCGAATGGGTCTTGGCCGGATGATGTTTGATAAAGCTATTGAGGAGGCACGTGGCGTGAAAAGTTCTGCTGTGTTTCTCAATGTGAACAAACACAATAATTCTGCAATTGCGTTTTACAATAAAAGTGGCTTTGATTTGGTTAAAGAGGAAGTCATTGATATTGACAACGGTTTTGTTATGGATGATTATGTGTTTGAGAAAAGACTGTAGTTTGACCTTGACTAATTTAGTTTGGTCTTGAAACAAATATAACACGAATGGATGAATACCTAAGAAAAAGAGCTGCAAGCTTCAGGTATGCTTTCACAGGCTTACAAGAGCTGCTAAAGAGCACACCAAATGCAGTGATACACTTGATAATGGCTATAATAGCCATAGGCTTGGGATTTTATTTCAGTATAAATACAAGCGAATGGATTGCAATAATTATTGTTATTGGATTAGTTTTGTCACTTGAAGCAATAAATACATCCATAGAAGGATTTGCCGATTTAATAAGCCGTGAACACAATAACGATATAAAAAGAATTAAAGATATTTCTGCGGGAGCTGTGCTAATTGCTGCTCTGGCTGCCTTAGTTGTAGGAGTGCTGATATTTCTACCAAAGTTTTTTAACTGAAACAAATAATATAAATTGAAACAAGATGAGCTCAAATAAGAAAAAAACAGGATATATAGTATTATCTGTAATAGCAGTTATTATTGGATTGCTGGTTGTGCTGCCAATAGCATTTAAGGATAAAATCAAAGACATTGCGTTGAAAGAGGTCAATAAGCAACTAACTGCAGATGTGGGATTTGATAAAATCAAAATCAGTTTGATTAAGGACTTTCCGAATGCATCAATTACCCTTAAAGATCTATATGTTTCAGGAAGGGGCTTATTTGAAGGTGACACATTGTTGCAAACTGACGAGTTGAAACTTGTGGTGAATGTAAAAAGTATATTTTCCGCAGATGGCTTTGAAATTAAACGCTTTGTGATGAATGGCACAAAAGTGTTTGGTCATGAGCTTTCTGATGGCAACGCAAATTGGGACATTGTACCCGAAAGTGATGATAAACAAAAAACCGAGTCATCTTCATTTTCATTCAAACTTAGGGATGTTAAGTTACTAAATACAAATATCACTTATGTAAGCGACACAGCTCATATGGCTGCAACTATTGAAGACCTAAACCTATACTTGAAAGGTGATTTGACTTCAGACAATACACTACTTAAAACAAAGTTAGATATTGGTTCTGTAAATTTCTGGAATGAGGGAATTCAAATGGCGCATGGCTTACAATTGGGCTTTGAGGCTGACATTGAGGCTGATTTGAATGCTAATCGATATGAGTTAGCAAACAACACAATGAATATCAATGCAATTCCACTGTCATTAAATGGTTGGGTGGAAATACCTGATGAGGCTATGAAAATGGACCTATCCCTGAATGCGGAACGTGTTGATTTTAAAGCTCTGTTATCACTTATTCCCGCAATATATACAAATGAGTTTGATAAGCTTAAAGCAGATGGAAATGTAAGCCTAAGCGGTTACGTAAAGGGAACAATGCACGAAGAAGATTTTCCTGCTTTTGACTTCGATCTGAAAGTTGATAATGGACGCTTTAGTTATCCCGATTTGCCCAAATCAGTTGATCAAGTGAACGTAGCAGGACGTATCAGTAGTGAAGGAGGAAATCTTGACAACACAGTTGTAGATGTATCGCAGTTGAGCTTTGCAATGGGGGGAAATCCTTTTAAAGCAAATATAAGATTAACTCATCCCATAAGCGATATGAATTTTGAAGTAAATGCAGATGGGAAACTGGATTTGGGAATGATAAAGGAAGTCTATCCTCTTGAGGATGGCATGGAGCTTAACGGATTGTTGAATATAGATCTTGATGCTGCCGGTAAGATGTCAAGTGTGGAACAAAACCGATATGAAGATTTGCGGTTTGGTGGTAATGTAAATGTGGAGCAGATGTTGATTAACCTGCCTGAAATGGATAAGGATGTGTCAGTAAACAATGCTCAACTAATATTTAATGACAGATATCTAAATCTGGCTGATTTAAGCGTAAAGATTGGAGATAATGATTTACGAGGCAGTGGAAAAGTCGAAAATTATCTTGCGTATGCATTGCGCGATCAGACCCTTGCGGGTGTAATGCAAATTCAATCGAACCATTTGAACTTGAATGATTTGATGACAGAGAGTGACGGAGATAGCACATCACTTACTGTTATCGAGATTCCGAAGAATTTAAATCTCACACTGAGCGGTAATTTTAAAGAACTGCTTTATGATAAGATGAAGCTTGAGAATGCTGAAGCCGAATTGATGGTGGCAAATGGAGAACTGCAAATCAAGAAGATGAATGTGAATGCCTTTGGTGGTACAATGGCTCTGAGTGGAAAGTATAGCACTGTGATCCTGAGTGAGCCACTTGTTGATTTTGACGTGGATTTGAAGCAGATTTCAATTGGGGAAATTATGGGACAAGTCGTGTCGCTTCAGAAAATAGCTCCTATTTTAGACAAACTTGCCGGGAAATTTGACACCAAGATGTCGTTGCAAACACTACTGTCAGGGGACATGATGCCTATTTTATCGTCTATGCTCAGCACAGGTAACTTTAAAGCAGAGTTCATAACCCTAAAAGATGATATTACTGCACTTAATGCACTCACGCAGTCGCTTAAACTTGACAAGTTTAGTGGTATGTCTTTAAAGGACCTGGCATTATCGTTCGCAATCAAAGATGGCAAACTTGAAACAAAACCTTTTAACGTAAATATCAAGGACTATGATCTGAACATTGGCGGACTTACAGGTTTAGATCAGTCAATAGATTATAAAGGAAGTATCAGGTTACCTGATAATTTGAATCTTAAACAGTTTCAAACTGTGGGCTTTAAAATTGGTGGCACATTCCAAAGTCCTAAAGTGGAACTTGATCTTAAGAGTACCTTGACAAATATTTTAGATGGTGAGAAAGAAAAACTAATGGGTCAAGTGGATGAAGCAAAAGATCAGTTGATAGAGAAAGGCAAAGAGGCTGGCAACAAGGCTTTGGAAGAAGCACAGAAAAGAGCTGATAAAATTATAGAACAGGCAGTTTTGCAGAGTAATAAGTTGATAAATGAAGCAAAAATTCAAGGTGACAGCCTTGTATCAAAAGCTAAGAATCCTATAGCAAAGGAGCTTGCCAGGAAAGGTGCTGAAGAGTTAGTTAAGCAAGCTGAGAAACAAGCTAAAAGTATTAACGACAAAGCTAAATCAGAAGCAGATAAGATAGTAAAAGAGGCAGAGTAGGAAATTGAAGAAAGTTTACATGATTGATTATCGGGAGTATATTACCGAGATTGAAGAATTGTCAGCTCAGGATATTGATGCCAACAAGAAGCTCCCGGCACTCAGTAAAATTCTGGAGCGACTGTCCAGAGAGTTGACCAAAGAGGCAACAATACAATTCTCTAATCTTTTTTCACGTATTGTATTTATTGCACAGCGATATCAGCTGCCCAAACAGCTGGAATGGAGACTTCAGCACTTAAGAATTAGAGCGAAGAAATGTAAAAGAAAGGACTGTATTGATAATATTGAATATGACAAACATAAAATGGCTCTGTTGGATTTTATTTGTTTTATAGAGAGCCATGAATATGATGATGTAAGTGAGGAAACAATATACCATGAAATGTTTCCTGAAGAACTTTCCGATGATACAAAAGAGGATAGTAAGAATCATCTTAGAGTACAGATTAAAGAGATTGATAAGGAGCACAACAAACTTATATGCATAATCGAAAACTCACCGGGCAACGAGGTTGTTGTGTTTTTTAATGTCCCTGAAGTTAATGACATTTTAAACAGTTCTGTTGAGCAATTTTGGGAAGGTGCTCAACTTAACCTTATTGATTGCAAGAAGAACAAAAAAGGAGAATTGACACCTAAACTTATTGTTTTGGAACCAGACTACCTTATTGATGCATCGGCCGTAGCAGAATGTTTCCATGACTTTTGCGTATCACCCATGCATTACTTCCGCAATAAGTTTGAAACAATTGAAAATCGCTCTTATATTTTGATGGGAAATCTGGCCAATTATTTTTTAGATGAGCTTGTCTATGCTGATGATATTGAAAGTGTGTCGTTTGAGAATACATTCCTGGATTCCTTTAAACAACTACCATTTGAGTACACCAGTTGCCAAGACATTGCTTCACATGTAGATTTTGTAGAGTATATGAATAAAGCACAGAAGCAATTCATTAATATTAAGCGGGTAGTCTCGCAAGATTTGCCAAAATCTAATATTAAAGTACAAAACACGACTCTTGAGCCTTCGTTTTTCAGTGAGAAGTATGGCTTTCAGGGTAGGCTGGATATGCTACAGCATGATAGAGAACATTTTAGAATTGTAGAGCTAAAATCGGGTAAACTACCCTACCCTGCTTATAATATTGGTAAGATTGCTTTGAACCATGAGGTGCAAACAACAGTCTACCGATTTATGATTGAGAGTGTTTTTGGCATTCCTTCGCGAAACATGGAAGCAGCGATTCTTTATTCAGCAGGTGACAATCCGGGCACCAATTTGCGTTTTGCTGCTGAGTTTCAAAAGCTGGATAAGGAGATAATCAATATGCGCAATCATATTGTCGCCAATGAACATAAACTGATGAATGGTGACAATGATATGGTTGAACAGTTGTTTGAGGAGTTGTATAATACTGTTGCTCATTCAAAAAAGAGCGCACGCTTTTACGGAGAGAAGATTGAAAACTTCAAATCTATTTTAAAACAGTGTAGTGAAGTAGAGTTATCTTATTTTTATCGTTATATCCGTTTTATTTCCCGCGAACTATATCTGCAGAAAATTGGTGATATAGATTATGAAACACCCACCGGAGTAGCAGCGTTGTGGAATAGCGATTTCATGGAGCGTGCAGAGGCTCTAGAAGTATTTTATGACTTAACTATCGAGTCCATCGACGATAGTGGAAACGATATGTTAATTGTTTTCAGACGAAATCAGTCAGATAATGAAATTGTAAACTTTAGGGAGGGTGAAATGTGCATCGTTTATCCACGTCAGGATGAAGGCGATACTGTATTGAACCGTCAGATACTTAAAGGGAGTATTGCTTTAATTAATTCAAATTTTGTTGAGATAAGGTTTAGACATAAGCAACGTAACAGAAGTTATTTTGATGAAAATAAGCTTTGGGCAGTGGAGCATGATACTCTTGATACATCTTACAATAGTATGTTTAAGGGATTGTTCAATTTCTTGAATGCTGCTACTCAAAAGCGTAATTTGCTTTTGGGCATTGAACCTCCTAAATCGAAAATAACAACGGAATATAGTATGGAGTATCCCGAGAATATCATTAGCAAGGCGATGGCAGCAGAGGATTACTTCCTGATTGTGGGTCCTCCCGGCACTGGGAAAACCTCAATATTTGCCCGCAGATTGATTGAAGAGTATTACTCTCAACCTGAGACTAATGTCCTCATATTAGCTTATACCAACCGTGCTGTAGATGAATTGTGCGATACGATAAATGCCGCAATGGGATGTGAGGAAGGAAATTCCGAACATTATATTCGTATCGGTACTCGATTGTCGTGCAGTGAACCTTATCGGGATCGTTTGTTGCAAAACATTTCGGAGCGTGCAACAAGTCGGGATGAATTGCGCAATGAAATTGATCGAACTCGAATTTTTGTTTCCACATTGGCTTCCATAAACGGCAAACAAGAACTCTTTGCTTTAAAAAAATTTGATGTTGCCATTATTGATGAAGCATCGCAAATATTAGAACCACAGATAATTGGCCTGCTTCCAAACTTCAATAAGTTTATTATGATTGGTGACCACAATCAATTACCGGCTATCGTTTTACAAAAGAATTGGGTAGCGGCTATTCAGGAATCAGAACTGAAGCAACTTGGCATTAACAGCTGTGCTTGTTCTTTGTTTGAACGCCTGCTTCAACATGCCATTTCTGAGGGATGGCAAAATGCTTTTGTTCAATTGACCCGTCAGGGAAGGATGCACAATGATATTGCTGCATTCCCGTCAGAGCAATACTACGTAGAGGACCTCTTACCGGTGCAGAATTGGCAATCTGAGCCATGGCAGTTTGAGTCTTTAGATAATGATAATCTCTTTCAGCAGACCGTATCATCACAAAGAGTTGCATTTTTCTCTACCGAACGAATGGAGCAAAATATGTCTAACAAAGTAAATGAGAATGAAGCAGACATAGTGATGGAGTTGGTAGCATCGCTTCAAACAGTTTATAACGCAAATGGACGAGAGCTATCTACAAAAGATATCGGTATTATAACTCCCTACCGTAATCAAATAGCATTAATTAGACACAAACTATCAAGATCCAATATAGAAAATGCAGATCAGATTATGGTTGATACAGTTGAGCGCTTTCAGGGCAGTCAACGTAACATAATTATCGTTTCATTTTGTATAAATAAACCTTATCAGATGAATTTTTTGTGCAATCTTAATGATGAAGGCACTGTGGACAGAAAACTAAATGTTACGCTAACACGTGCACGACAGCAAATGTTTTTAATTGGCAACGCAACAATACTGAAACGACATCCAATTTATGCTACGTTATTGGAACATTATAAAAATAAAACAATTGTCCTTTGATCATTAATAAGTTCAATCAAAGGGTTACGATTTACAAGTTCTTCCCTGAGAGCACTCATATCTGATTTGGAAATAGTTATTTTGAAAAATGATTTCTCTACATCAGATCTCAAATACATATAATTATTTTTTGACGAATCAATAGATGTGATATCAGAAATATTAATGACTTTATTTTTAAAAAACATATGGTCAAAGATAAATTGATTGTCTTGTAAAATATATTTCCGTGGGTGTACTGCAAACATTATAGGGAAATATAAAAATGGAAAAAGTATTAATCCTAAAATTTCTTTGGATATAAAAAAGTAATACATAGCTATTAGTATAGGAAATACTACAAGTAACCATTTTACTTGAACAAATTGACGATTTAGAAAGAAAAGTGATTCATTGTTTTGCATAACTTCTTTTGATTTAAGTACAAATATATGTGTTTATTTCTCATATAAAAAACGCTGAGTAGTTTGTTCAATTACATAAAATTTATTACTTTTGCATCATCAAACTGTCTTATGGTGTAATGGTAGCACAACAGATTCTGGTCCTGTTTGTCTAGGTTCGAATCCTAGTAAGACAACTTTACTGAGTAACAGACTATTAAGGACCCATTTCTTAATAGTCTGTTTTATTTTATATACTTTTCCATGCATAAAAAGCGCAAAATCATAAATGATCCGGTATTTGGATTTATAAATATATCAGACGATTTTATTTATAAGCTAATTAGACACCCCTATATCCAACGGTTAAATCGCATACGTCAACTTGGATTGGCTTTCTATGTCTATCCGGGGGCACAACATACCCGTTTTCATCATACAATTGGAGCAATGTATCTGATGGATGTGGCATTAAATAACTTACGGATCAAGGGGCATAATATAAGTAATGACGAATATAGAGGAGCTTTGGCAGCAATTTTATTGCACGATATTGGCCATACTCCATTTTCTCATGTTCTTGAGCAATCATTAATCGGAAACATTCATCATGAAGAAATTTCTCTTTTGATGGCTGAAGAAATCAACAAGGAAATGAATGGTGAATTAGACACAGCAATTAAAATATTCACAAACCAATATCATAAGAAATTCCTACATCAATTAGTGAGCGGTCAGTTAGATGTAGACAGATTGGATTATCTGCAACGTGACAGTTTTTTCACCGGTGTGAGCGAAGGTAGCATAGGTGCAGCTCGCATAATGAAAATGCTGGATGTAGTGGATGATAAACTAGTTGTGGAATCAAAAGGGATTTATTCGATAGAGAACTTTCTGATGTCTCGCCGATTTATGTACTGGCAAGTATATCTGCATAAAACGGCTGTGTCTTCAGAGAAAATGTTGATTAACACCATAAAAAGAGCAAAACATCTAACCAGTCAAGGCAAAAATCTTTTTGCTTCTCCGTCTTTAAGTTTCTTTTTAAACAATGATCTCTCGACATATGATTTCAAGAGTCGGGAAGAAGTCTTAACCCATTTCTCTAATCTTGACGACAATGATGTTTGGACAGCATTGAAAGTATGGCAGTCATACCCCGACACTGTCCTTTCACTTCTAAGCTCGGGAATGGTCAATCGAAAACTATATAAGATTGAGATTACTAATACGCCCCACTCTATTGAGAAGAGAAACAAGTATATCAGAAAATATATGGAAAAGTATAATCTGACAGAAAAAGAAGCTTCCTATTTTGTTTCCACCGATTCACTTGCCACCGACATGTACAACCAATATGATGAAAGTATTAAGATACTCTTCAATGATGGGACAATAAAAGATATTTCAAATGCATCTGATATGTTTAATATTGAGCTTCTGTCTAAAAAAGTAGAAAAATACTATTTTGCTTATCTGAGAGATTAATTTTGTTCAGGTTCTTTGCCCTCCGGAACAAAGAACCAAACAACAAATGCTCCAATTACACCTGCTGATAGTATAATGATTCTGATAGGATTAACTTTTATGATAATAAAAGATGAGATTAACACCATAGTCCACATCAGGATGATAACTTGAATCTTGCCCTTCTTTGTAACTCCCTTGCGACGCTGATAGTTTCTAATTCTTCCTCCAAGAATTTTATTAGACAACAATTTGTTATAAAGTTTTTCAGAGCTTTTTGCAAACATAGCAGCAGCTAATAAAGCAAATGGTGTACAAGGCAAACCAGGAACAACAATACCCAATATTGCAAGAATTAGAGATATAAATCCTGCAAATGCAAAGAGCAATTTCTTTGTGCGACTTTGCACAATTATGACTTTTGAATTATCAATAGCAATCTCTTTGGCAACAGCTTCTGACTTGGGTATTTTAGTATTGTTCATTCTTAAATATTCTAATTTGAAATATTATTTTTTTGGTATGCTAAGCGCTCATCACCATTTTCAAGATAAATAATCCCACAGTAATGGAATCCCAGTTTTTGCAGAACATTACGCATCACCATATTGTCTCGGTGAGTATCAATACGTATATTGTTTATTTGATGCAGGCACCAATTTATAACAAATGACATTACTCCCCTTTCATGTCCGGACGATGCGATACGATGAATAACACCATACTCACTATCATTGAGCCACTCACCTTCATATATATATAAATAAGTAGGATCTTCTTCTTGATTAAAATAGAAAACGCCTACTATTTTGCTATCATCATTTATACAGACGTAGCTGTGTTTATTATTAATATCCTTTTCAATCAGACTTATTTCAGGATAGATGTTACCCCATTGATTTGGATTGTTGTTTTCAATCATAAAACTGCGTGCAGACTGATAAATCTGCATTACTATGGGCAAATCTTCAATTTGCGTATGTCTTACTGATCTAATCACAGTATGTTTTTTTTATGAAAAAGTGAAATATTAAAATTCGCACTCGACAAAAATAGATAATTATTGTGAGATAAACGAATTTGTTATTTCTTCATGCTCTTGTTTAAGAATACGATTTGTGTTACAACATTCTTTTGAACAACACTGTTCATATTTGACAGCACAATCCGGACACTGAATAAACAGCAAGTGACAAGCATCGTTGGCACAGTTTATATGAGTATCGCACGGAGCACCACACTGATGACAATTTGAAATAATATCATCGGTTATACGTTCTCCAAGTCTTTCATCAAAAACGAAATTCTTACCTCTAAATTTTGATTCAAGTTGTTGTTCATCTACCTGTCGAGCATATTCAATGACACCACCAAAAAGCTGATTTACATTTTTAAAACCTTTATGTTTTAGATAAGCACTTGCCTTTTCACATCTTACACCTCCGGTGCAGTAAAGGAGAATTTTTGAATCTCTTTTATCTGAGAGTGTTTCAGTTACATATTCAACCTCTTCACGAAAATTATCAACATCCGGACATATTGCATTATCAAACCTCCCTATCTCACTTTCATAATTATTTCGCATATCGACTACAATGGTTCCCTCTTCTTGCATTGCTGCATTAAACTCTTCAGCTGTAAGATGTTTTCCAACATTGGTTACATCAAAAGAACCATCTTCAAGACCATCAGCCACTATTTTACTTCGTACTTTCATTTTTAGTTTCAGGAAGGACAGATGACTATCTTCCACAGCCCATTTCATGGGCATATCTTCAAAATATAATGTGTCGTTTAGATAATTAATAAAGTTTTTTATTTCCGGAACAGGGACTGAAATCTGAGCATTAATTCCTTCCCTTGCTATGTAAACACGTCCCATCACTCCCATTGAAAACCAATCTGCATATAGCTGATCACGCAATTCCGTCGGGTTGCCAATTATAACATATCTATAAAAGGACACTGTTTTACGTTCAAATAGTTCTGCACTTCGTTGTTTCAAAAGCTCTTCTCTGCTATATATATTATATAAACGCATATGATTATGAAATTTAAAATAGACGTATTTGGCAAAGAATAACCTGCCAAAATACGAGCTATGCTGTGTTTTGTAAAATGTAATATTAAAAGTGATTGAAATCAGCCTACTCTCATAAGACCTGCCAATCCACTTTACAGATTGATTAACACGGGCGACGGTGGAAAAGTTTAGACCAAACTGTTAAAGAAGTGTGTGTTTAGTAGTCTTATATCACAAACAAAAAAGCCCGATCTCTAAAATAAAGAAATCGGGCTGTATATATGTGTAATATTGAAGAGATAAAGGTTACTCTTTATCCTTTTTATCTTTGGCAGTTGTCTTTTTTGTAGTACTCTTTTTTGTAGTATCTTTTTTTGCAGCTGCTTTCTTTGTAGTAGTTTTCTTTGCCGGTGCTTTTGAAGAATCTTCAATAAGTTTCATGCACATCTCGAGCGTCAACTCTTCAGGTTTTTGAGTTTTAGGAATTCTATAGTTCTTTTTCTGATAAGCAATATAGGGGCCGTATCGTCCATTTAACACTTGCAAATCAGGCTCTTCATCAAAAGTCTTAATAATATTCTCTCTGTCTTTCTTTTCCTTTTCTTCAATCAAAGCAATTGCCTCTTCAGCTGTAATCTCCATTGGATCCATGCCCTTTGGGATTGAGACAAACTTATTGCTGTGACGTACGTATGGGCCAAAGCGACCAACAGCCACAGTCATATCCTTTTCACGGAACGGTCCCAGATTACGTGGCAATTCAAACAACTTAAGAGCTTCCTCAAAAGTAATAGTCTCAATAGATTGATTTTTCATCAATGAGGCAAAAAGAGGTTTTTCTTCTTCTTCCGGTAATCCAATCTGAGCCAACGGACCGTAACGACCAATCTTAACAGAAACCTGTCTGCCTGTTTTAGGATCAGTTCCCAGAACTCTCTCCCCTACTTTATGCTCCATTTTCATTTCGAGCGCTTCTTCAACCACCGGATGGAAATGTGAGTAAAACTCTTCAATTGATTTATTCCACTGAAGTTTGCCCATAGCTATATCGTCGAAGTTCTTTTCAACACGAGCTGTAAAGTTATAGTCAATAACATTGGGAAAATACTCAACCAGAAAATCATTAACAACCATACCAATATCTGTTGGTACAAGCTTATTTTTGTCAACACCAACCATCTCATTTTTATTGGTATCTTTTATTTTTCCATCTTTCAACGTTAGTATGTTATACTTACGCTCTTCTCCATCTACTGTTCTTTTTTCTACATAATCTCTATTCTGAATGGTTGATATTGTTGGAGCATAAGTTGAAGGGCGACCTATCCCCAACTCTTCCATCTTTCTAACCAATGCAGCCTCTGTATATCGAGGTGGACGTCGCGTAAAGCGCTCTGTAGCTACTGTGTCTGTCATATTGAGTATTTCACTCTCATTCATTGGAGGCAACAATCCCTCTTCACCTTCTGAATCCTCATCATCAGTTCCTTCAAGATATACACGCAGGAAACCATCAAACTTAACAACTTCACCGGTAGCTATAAATTTGCCTTGTGCGCCGGATGCATCAATTGTTACAGTAGTTTTTTCCAATTCAGCATCAGCCATTTGAGTTGCAATAGTTCTTTTCCAAATCAATTCGTACAGACGCTTTTCCTGCGCAGTAGATCCAGCCGAATGATTATTTGCAAAAGTTGGACGTATAGCTTCGTGTGCCTCTTGCGCACCTTTTGATTTAGTAGTGTAGTTTCTTACTTTTGAATATTTTTCTCCGTATTGGTCAATAATCTCAGACTTGATTGTTCCAATTGCGAGTACCGATAAATTGAGAGAGTCAGTTCTCATATATGTTATATGTCCTGCTTCATACAAACGTTGAGCCACCATCATGGTCTGTGCAACAGAAAAACCAAGCTTGCGCGATGCTTCCTGTTGCAGTGTTGAGGTTGTAAATGGAGCCGCAGGAGATCTCTTAGCCGGCTTAACAGATATATCTTCAACTTTAAAAGTCGAGTTTTTTAATTGTTCAAGTAAAGACATAGCTTCCTCTTTAGTCTTGAGTCGCTTGTCATACTCTGCTTTTATTTCATACTTGTTTCCATTCTCTTCTTTTATAAAAGAAGCTATGATACGGTATGCAGCTTCAGCGCTAAAATCTCTAATTTCGCGCTCGCGCTCTACTATTAATCTTACAGCAACTGACTGGACACGTCCGGCAGAAAGAGCCGGTTTAATTTTCCTCCATAAAACCGGCGAAAGCTCAAAACCAACAATTCTGTCCAAAATACGACGAGCTTGCTGAGCATCTACAAGATTGTAATCAATATCTCTTGGATTTACAATTGCTGACTGAATAGCTGTTTTTGTAATTTCATTAAAAACAATTCTCTTCGTATCCTTATCCTTCAAATCAAGAACCTCATACAAATGCCATGATATAGCTTCTCCTTCACGGTCCTCATCCGAAGCAAGCCAAACAGTTTCTGCTTTTTTAGCTGCAGATTTCAATTCAGATACAACTTTAGATTTGTCTGCCGGAATTTCATATTGTGGTTCAAAGTTGTTCTCGATGTCGATTCCAAAATCTTTTTTCTTCAAATCACGAATATGCCCAAAACTAGACATAACCTTATAGTCTTTCCCAAGAAATTTTTCTATTGTCTTTGCCTTTGCAGGCGACTCTACTATAACCAGATTTTTTGCCATTCACTCATTGTTTTTACCCAAGTGGGATATCTGTAAATATTCAACTAGGGTGCAAAAGTAGTAAATTTGCATAAGCAAAAATAATTTCCTCTATTATTCTTATTAATTAATGTGAAGTAATTGCGTCAAAACAAAAACAACAAATAATACATTACACTGATTACTACTTAATAACATTAAACTAAGGTCCACAATTGTTTACTAATTATTAGACTATATTATATTTAAAGTCCCGACAATCAGCTTTTTACAGTTTCACCCCCATTATCAGATGTAACTTCTTCAACTATTTCTAAACCATAAATCTGAGTTAAGCTACCGTACAGGTGCTCAAAGTCAGACTTTCTGATTTGCAGATGCATTGTACAACTTTCTTGGAAATCCTGTTCCCAAACAACTTCTTCAAATTGTTTTAAAACACGCATCACATCATTAAGAATCGTATATTCAAAATGAATTGTAAACTTCTTGTCGATAGTTCTCTCAACTATTTCTGCATTCAAGATAGCATCCTCAGCAGCTTCTCTATAAGCCTTTATCAAACCACCTGTACCTAATAGAGTTCCTCCGAAGTATCTAATGACCAAGATTAACACATTTGTCAATTCATACGAATTTATTTGCCCCAGTATGGGCCTGCCGGCAGTTCCCGAAGGTTCACCATCATCATTTGAACGAAATTCATCCCGTTCTTCCCCCAACATATATGCCCAACAAACATGGCGTGCGTCATAATACTTCTTTCGATATTCGTCTATTATCTCTTTTATTTGCACCGTATTTTTCACAGGGAATATGTAAGAGATGAACTTACTCTTTTTCTCTGTCAAATAACCTTCTGCCGATTTCTCTATAGTTTTGAATATATCATCCATAATCACAAAGTTACAATGTTTTGTCATTTTTTAGAAACAACCAATTCATTTTTGTAAATTTGTAGGCAAAATTAATTCTAGTAATTGCCCAAATTTTATATAATGACCGATCGCATCAAAAGATTAAGAGTTTTTCTATCTGACTTCTGGCTTCGAACTTTCTGGCAACACCCAAATCGCTTGATGGGAATAAAGGTTGTTATATCGGTTGCCATTTTGTTTATTCCATCAGTAATTTTGGGATACCCCAGATTGGGTGGAACCTTAGCATTGGGAGTTTTGGGCGGAGCAATTGCCGAGACCGACGACCATCCAAAAGGAAGAATCAAATCGCTTGCACTTACAATTCTTGGTTTTTTATTTTCGAGTATTTCAGTCGAATTGCTTCACCCATATCCATTAGCTTTTGCAATTGGATTATTTGTGTCATCTTTCATGTTTATTATTGTTGGTGGTATAAGTGAGCGATATCGGGGAGTAACATTTGGCACTCTGCTCGTTTCAATATATACAATGATTGGTTATGATCCTGGTTTTAGCTGGTATTTTCAACCACTCGCATTAGCAGGAGGAGGACTGTTTTATGGAATAATTTCTTTAACGTTGTTAGCAAGAAAACCTTGGAGACCTCTCCAGGAACAGCTATCTGTTGGTTACAAACATCTGGCACAATATATTAATATTAAATCTAAACTCTTCCCAAGTAATGAACAAACTCAGGACCTTGTACGTAATCAATTAGCCCAAAAAAACATTGAGCTTGTGCAGGCTATTAAAAATGCACATAGAGTGTTAAGAAGCTATGCAAGTGAAATTGGCAAAAAGGATGAAAACCTGGGTAAGTATTACAGACAATGGCTTACTCTTCAGCAGTTGCACGAGAGAGCTGCATCCAGCCATGAGAGCTACGATCTACTAAGTTCACAAACCGATAATATAAAGCTCATAGAGGGCCTTGGTCAACTTTTGTTTGAAATTTCAAAAGCTGTAGGAGCTTACTCTGAGTGTCTGGTAACTGACAAACAATATAAGCATCCTATTTCACTTCAATGGACACTTGCAGCCCTTTCAGATATGATGGGGCTACATAAAAATGACAATCAATTTATAGCTATTTCATTATTGTTCAAAAATCTCACAGAAATGGAGAGGATTCTACACAAACTTGAGAAACCAATCAGAGTAAGTGAGGTGCCATCAGACTACGAGCCTTTAACCATAAAAGAAAGACTCAAAACAATTCTCAACAAAAACCACCCTCGTTTCAAATATGCAGTAAGGCTTAGTATTAGCTTACTGGTCGGATATGGATTATTATATTTCTTTCAAATAGAAAAAGGAGAATGGATATTGTTAACATCACTGTTTGTTTCGCAACAAAGTTTTGTGAGTACACGACAACGTTTCGTAGAGCGTGTGATAGGAACGCTATTTGGTGTAATTATAGGGCTTCTGTTAATCCAGTTGTTACCCACCATGGCAGGAAATATAATACTGCTTTTGGTTTCATATTATCTATTTTTATATTATACCAAGCAAAAGTATGGAATCGCCGTCATATTTATGACCATGATTGTGATAGCACTTTTCAATATTCAGTTTAATCAGGGGGCCGAAGTCATGGGGTCTCGTATGATTAACACAATAATCGGCTCTACTTTGGCATATCTTTCCGTTCGGTTTATTCTCCCAGATTGGCAATATAGAAATCTATCCCAACTTCTTGCTCAAACAATCAGCAAAAACAAATCCTATTTTGAAGCAATATACTCCGATAATGTAAGTATTGATAAATACACATTTGTTCGACAACAAGCACATCAGGCTGATACCGAACTTACATCTGCATGGCAAAGTATTAAAGTGGAACCAAAAGGCGCTCGCATGCTCGAAGAGCAAGCCTTTAGACTTACCTACCTCAATCATACTATGCTTTCGTATATTTCGGCATTTGGAGCACATCACAAGAACAGAAAAATTGAAAATGAAGATTTAGAAGTTTGCAAAGAGATAAGTCATATTTTATCTGATGCATACAATATATTAGACAATAAATCAGACCCAACGATTACTTCTAATATCAAAGGTTCAGATGCATATATTAAAAACCAGGTTCAACCCACACATGCAATAATTTTACTTGGTAACATAAGACGATTTGCAAAAGAGTTATATACTGAAGCTGTGTATATGAGTTAAAATATAAATCTAAATTATCAAAGCTACACAAAAACAAACATAACACAACAGGCTATATATCAAAGAAGTACAAGTCGGTATTAAACTTTATTATCATTTAGTATAAAATATTATTTGGACAAAGGTATCTAAACCCATATCTTTGCTAAGTTGTTTTTTGACAAAACGTCACACATTACACCTCTTTTGTCTTCTTTTATTTGCACTTTAGTTGCAAATTCTCACAACTCCGATCATTACATAAAAAAGCATATTGCTTTATATTAATAATCAAATGCACATCCGTGCAAAAAAAATCATTTTATGACACACAAAAATAAGATTAACTATCTAATTTTACTATTTGTTAGTTTTTCGTTATCACTATTATCACAAGAAACCCCCAAGATAAAATTGGGAGGTGCGTTACGTTTTAATTACAACTATTCCAACTGGCAGGACGAAGGCAAAGATCTTGGTGGCGAGTTCGTTTACGATGTTTTCAGGCTCAACGCCAATGGAAGCTACAAGAACCTTGTGCTCGATGCAGAGTATCGCTTTTATGCTGCAAGCTCGGGAGGAGCAATGCTAAAACATGGATGGGTTGGGTATAATTTCAATTCAGATCATCAGCTACAGGTTGGTCTCAACATAGTTCCATTTGGCATAATGCCATACAACTCAAACAATTGGTTTTTCAATATCAACTATTATATTGGTCTCGAAGATGACGCAGATATGGGGATAAAGTATATATATAATACGAATGACTGGGATGTTGCAGTAGCATTCTACAAGAACTCGGATATTATCAATCCACACGCTGAGATATCTCCATCCCGCTATGGCTATGATATTGCAGGGAAGAACAAGGAAGTTAATCAAGGTAATATGCGCATTGCACACAAATTTGGTAACAAAATATTAAATCACGAAGTAGGACTATCGGGACAAGTAGGTGGAATCTACAATATTAACACTCGAAAAATCGGTAGCAGAAGTGCGTTTGCTGCTCATTATGTGTTAAATGCGGGAAACTTCAACTTAAAGGTCCAGTATACCACGTACAATATGTCGCCCAAAAATAAAGACGTAGACAGCAGCCACTTTGTGGAGATGGGTGCATATGGTGCAAACTATAATGTAGCAACCAAAGCAGATACCTATACATTGGGACTTGCATACAACATACCTGTCAATAAAGGAATTCTGGACAACATAACCGTTTACAACGATTTTGGTTTAATAAAGAAGAGAGCCGATGACACAAACAACAGTTCTCAAAACGTAACCGGAATGATGTTCACCATGGGACCAATATATACTTATCTCGACTATGCATTAGGTAAAAATCATGCATGGTTGGGTGGCAACTGGATGGATTCGTTTGCCAACGGTCTTGAAGATGAAGACTGGCACGCAAGACTCAACCTGAACATTGGTTATTACTTTTAATAGTAGAATTACAGAAGAAATGAAAAAAATAGAAATCAAAAATTTATACCTCATCTTCGGGAAGGAGAAAGAACGTGCTTTCAGAAGATTGAAACAAGGAAGAAGTAAAGCTGACATACTTAAATCAACAGGATGCACAATTGCAGTACAAGATGCTAATCTGACAATTAATGAGGGTGAAATATTTGTTATCATGGGACTTTCAGGTAGTGGAAAATCCTCACTCCTTCGTTGTTTAAACAAACTGAATGTCCCCACAAGAGGCGAAGTGCTTATCAATGGAGAAGATGTACTCAAAGCATCTGACAAGCGACTGATGGAAATCAGACGAGAAAAGTTCGCCATGGTATTCCAGCATTTTGGATTATTACCTCACAGAACAGTTTTGCATAATATCGCCTTTGGACTCGAACTTCAGGGTGTTGACAAAGAAGAAAGAGAACAAACGGCACTAAATAGTATGGAATTGGTTGGACTTGATGGATATGGAGATATGATGGTCAGCGAACTTTCCGGCGGAATGCAACAACGCGTTGGTCTGGCTCGCGCTCTTGCCAATGACCCGGAAGTGCTGCTTATGGACGAAGCCTTCTCAGCTCTAGATCCGCTTATCCGTGTTCAGATGCAGGATGAACTGATTGCAATTCAGCAGGAAATGAAAAAGACAATCGTATTTATCACTCACGATTTGAACGAGGCCATCAGGCTTGGTGATAGAATTGCTATTATGCGTGATGGAGAAATTGTGCAGGTTGGAACTCCGGAAGACATCTTAACAAACCCTGCCAACGAATATGTTGAAGATTTTGTGGAAAGTGTAGATCGGAGTAAGATTATTTCAGCATCGTCCATAATGCTACAACGACCGGTTTTTGCACGTTTCCCCAAGGAAGGACCTGCAACACTTGTAAGACAGATGAGAGAAAGAAAATTGACTACCATACCCGTAGTAGATGAAAAACGCAAACTGCTTGGTGAGGTTCATATTAAAGACTTGACAAGACTAAGAAACTCAAACATTAAGAGCATTGAATCGGCTATTAAAACCGAAAATCTATCTGTATCACCTGATTCTATTATCGAAGATTTGCTTCCACTACTAACCAAAACCAACTCACCCATCTGCGTGACAGATGAAAGTAACAAGCTACTAGGAATAATTCCATTGCCCTGGCTAATTATTGAGATGACAGGAAAAGAAAGATCTGAAATAGAAGAAATAATTCAAAACTCACAGTTTTCATGATAAATGTAGGAAAATATATAGAAATTGCCATCAATTGGCTAACGGACAACTTTGCATCCTTTTTCGATGCGTTAAATACTGGAATTGGAGGTTTTATTAATGGATTTCAGCATATTCTCAATGGTATCCCATTTTATATTCTAATTGTGCTTCTGACTGTACTTGCCTGGTTCAAAGCGGGCAAGGGAACTGCAATATTCACATTACTGGGATTACTGTTAATTTACTTTATGGGGTATTGGTCCGAAACAATGGACACACTAGCACTAGTCCTATCATCAACGTTTATCGCTCTGGTTGTGGGTATCCCATTAGGCATATGGGCCGGCAACAGCAATAGAGCAGACAGCACGATGCGACCAATACTTGACTTTATGCAAACTATGCCCGCTTTCGTTTATCTAATTCCTGCAGTACTATTCTTCGGGCTGGGTACTGTCCCCGGTGCATTTGCAACGGTTATTTTTGCCATGCCTCCCGTGGTTAGGCTTACCAGTCTTGGCATTCGTCAGGTACCAAAAGACATTGTTGAAGCTACTCAATCATTTGGAGCCAACAATCGTCAGTTACTTTTTAAAGTGCAACTGCCTCTGGCAATGCCAACCATCCTAACAGGTATCAACCAAACAATTATGCTGTCGCTTTCAATGGTGGTGATTGCCGCTATGATTGCTGCAGGCGGATTGGGTGAAGTGGTATTAAGAGGAATCACACAAATGCAAATAGGACTGGGATTTGAAGGAGGTATTGCCGTTGTGATTTTGGCAATCATTCTCGACAGGGTTTCGCAGGGAATGGCGAATATTAATGACAAAAAAGAAGAAGATGAATAATAATCATATAACATATAAGACAATGAACAAATTAACTAAACTATTTCTATTGCTTGCTGCAGGTATTATAATGATATCGTGTGGCGCTGGAGCAAGGAAAGACAATGTAATTAATCTGACCTATGTAAACTGGGCAGAAGGTATTGCCATGACCAATGTGGCCAAAGTTGTTTTAGAAGAAAACGGCTATCAAGTGAAAATGCAGAATGCTGACACAGCACCTGTGTTTGCATCACTATCAAGAGGTACAGCCGATGCATTTCTGGATGTATGGATGCCAGTAACTCATGAAGACTACATGAGCCAGTATGGTGATCAATTAGAAATATTAGGCGAAAACTACGACGAAGCCAGAATTGGACTTGTTGTCCCGGCCTATGTTGGTATCAACTCTATTGAAGAACTGAATGAACATAAAGATAAATTTAAAGGAGAAATTGTGGGGATTGATGCAGGTGCCGGAATTATGAAAGCAACTGAGAAAGCAATTCCTGAATACGACCTTGATTTTCGTTTGCTCACAGCAAGCGGTGCTGCAATGACAGCTACTCTCAAAAAAGCTATTGACAGGGGTGATTGGGTAATTGTAACAGGGTGGACTCCACATTGGAAGTTTTCACGCTTTGAACTCAAAATGCTTGAAGATCCAAAGGGAATATATGGAGATTCTGAAAAGATTCTTACCGTTGCCCGAAAAGGTTTTAGCGAAGAACAACCCTTTGTTGCTGCATTCTTGTCTAATATGAAATATAGCAACATCCAGATCAGTGAACTAATGGCCGCCATCGAAGATTCAAACGAGCAGCAGGGTGCCAGAGAATGGATTGAAGCTAACCGAGAATTGGTTAATAGCTGGATTCCGCAAACTGAAACAGCTGAATAAAACAGAAACTCTCAAAAAGCATTGATAATTAAAAAAGAGGCTGTCTCAAAATAGATTTTGGGGCAGCCTTTCTTTTAAGTCTATT
>CAYFUQ010000001.1:121106-127622 GCA_964346415.1 uncultured Proteiniphilum sp. | reverse complement strand
GGTATCGGTAATATATATTGGAACGACGTTCACAACCTGCTTGTGGGAAGTCCTTTGATGCCGTTGTATAACAAAAACGGTGATTATTATGACCAGCCGAGCAAGGTGGAAGACAACTGGACACTTGCAGGATTTATTGGTAACCCGGTGGCTGAGATGGTTTACAGAAGGGGTCAGAACATTTCGAAAAACCATTCACTGTTTGCAAACGTGTACGCTGAGATTCAGCCAATCAAAGATCTGCGCATAAGAAGCAGCTACGGATACAAAATGAATGCATCCAGCTACAGACAATATACTCCGATATATAATCTGGCTACCACAATTCAGAATGCTACTGACGACGTTAGCCAAAACCAATCTCTGGGTTACAGCTACACGCTTGACAATACGCTTTCATATAGTTTCAAGCTGAACGACAATCACAATATGGACGCTCTAATTGGTCAGTCTGTTGAGAAATGGGGAATGGGCGAAGGCGTGAGCGGAGGAAACTCAAACTCTCTCTTCCCGGGCTCGTGGAAACATGCATGGCTGAGCAACACACAGGGTATTACCTCAACCGAAACATCGGTGGGCGGCTCACCATGGGGCTCCGGAGCTTTGGCTTCATTCTTTGGTCGTATCAACTATGACTACAAAGAAAAATATATGGCTACTCTGATTATGAGAGCTGACGGTTCGTCAAACTTTGCCCGCGGCAACCGCTGGGGATATTTCCCATCGGTGTCGGCGGGATGGTTGCTGACCAATGAGGACTTTATGGAAGGTACGAGAGATTATCTTGACTTCTTTAAGCTGAGAGGTAGCTGGGGAAGAAACGGTAATGCCAATATTTCTCCTTTCCAATATCTGGCAACTGTGTCGTTTGACACACAAAACGGATACTACTTTGGCAACAAAAAGGGTGACCTTGCAACAGGCGGATATGCTGATATTTTGCCTAACCCTGATGTAACATGGGAAACTTCTGAGCAGCTCAACCTTGGGTTCGACTCAAGATTCCTGAATCAGAGACTGGGCTTTATCTTCGATTGGTATGTAAAAACGACCAAAGACTGGTTGGTAGTAGCTCCTGTGTTGGCTTCGTATGGTACCAATCCTCCATATATTAATGGTGGTGATATTGAGAACCGCGGTTTTGAAATTGGCCTTGACTGGAACGACAGAATTGGCGATTTCACTTACGGTGCAAACTTTAATATCTCGCACAACAAAAACAAGGTGTTGAAAATTGCAAATGCGGAAGGCATTATTCATGGTGAAGAGAATGTGTTGAGCCAGGGTACAAAAGAGATGTACAGAGCTGAAGTGGGATACCCGATTGGTTATTTCTGGGGATACAAAACTGCAGGTGTTTTCCAAAACGCCGAGCAGATTGCTTCCACCAAAGCTAAGCTGGAAGGAGTAATACCGGGCGACCTTATATTTGTTGACACCAACGGCGACGGATCAATTACCGATGACGACAAGGTGATGATTGGCGACCCCAACCCCGACTATCAGGCCAACTTCTCATTCAATCTGGGATATAAGGGATTTGACTTCTCGGCCACTGCAGTGGGTAAATTCGGACATCAGATTGCAAAATCGTATCGTTCGTTTGCCGACTCGCCATACCAAAACTATACTACCGATATATTTAAGAGATGGACCGGTGAGGGAACTTCCAACAAGTTGCCACGACTGACAAGCGGAAGCCACTCAAACTGGCAAAATATTTCTGATATCTATATCGAAAATGGCGACTATGTGAAATTGCAGAATCTGACATTTGGTTACGACCTGAAGCATGCAATCAAAGAACTGCCGTTTAGCCAGGCGAGAATCTATTTCACTGCTCAGAATCTGTTTACCATTACCAAATATTCGGGCATGGATCCTGAAGTTGGATATGGATACGATCAGGGATGGGTTTCGGGAATTGACCTTGGTTTCTATCCAAGCCCCAGAACTTATATGATTGGTGTTAATTTGAAATTTTAAAAAATCATGAATATGAAGAAAATAATATACTTTGCAACTATTATATGTTTTGCTTTCATGTTTCAAGGTTGTGAGAACTTCCTGGACACCGAAAGCTACACAAAACAAAATACAGGTAACTTCCCGCTTTCTGTTGATGATGCAAAAAAACAGCTTACAGGAATTTATAGCACATTAAACACTGCAATGAACAACCCACAGGACACTCATTTCTACATGGCTGAGCTGGCATCTGACGACAGATTTGGGGGCGGTGGTGAGAACGACAAGGATATGCAAGGCTTTGACCACCTGATGAACACCAAGCCAAACCGATTTGGTACGTACTGGGAAGCAAGATATCAGGGAATTTTCAGAGCAAACACAGCATTGGAAACTCTTGACAACCTTAGCGACTGGGAAAGCGATGCTCAAAAAGATCAATTTAAGGGTGAGGTTTATTTCCTCCGCGCATTGTTCTATTTCGAACTGTCGCAAACTTTTGGAGAGGTGCCTTTGATTATAAAGACTGAGGCTGAGAATTTACCAAAATCTCCGGCGGCCGAAACTTATGCTCAGATAGCGTCTGACCTTAAGAATGCTATTTCGCTGATGAATTCGGTTTCTTACGACAAAATAGAATCGGGACACGCCACCAAGTGGGCTGCACAAGCTCTGATGGCAAGAGTGTTTTTGTTCTATACCGGATATTACGGACAAAACGAACTGCCTCTTCCTGAAGAAGAAGGTGGCAGCGTGAGCAAGGCTGATGTTGTGGGATGGCTTGATGAGTGTATTGCAAGCAGCGGACACGATCTGGTGAGCGACTTCCGCAACCTGTGGCCCTACACCAACGAATATACTGTGGAGCGCTATAACTATACCAAAGGCAAAGGCCTGAAGTGGGTAGGTGACGGAAACAAGGAAACTGTGTTTGCAGTGAAATTTGGCACTCAGGTTGACTGGGGCGATCAGTATAAACTGGGATACTCCAATCAATATAATCTGCACTCCGGATTGCGTGCGGGTAATGGTGGTGAATCTACTTTCCCATTTGCTCAGGGATGGGGCGCAGGTCCTGTGAACGGCGATTTGTGGAACGAGTGGAGAAACGCAGAGCCTAACGATATCAGAAGAACTGCTTCGATACTGGATGCTGAGGCTGAACTGGAAAACTACCAGTGGGGACAAGACACTCAGATGGAAGAGACAGGATACTGGCAAAAGAAATATATGCCTGTATCGGCTTATGACGAAGAGGAAGAATTTACAGTTTCGTATGCTATATTGACTGACAAAGCTAAGGAAGATTATCAGCTGGCCCATACTCAGGACTTGGTATTAATCAGATTTGCTGATGTGTTGCTGATGCACTCCGAGCTGTCGGAAACTGCAACAGGTATCAACAAGGTTCGCGCCAGAGTTGACCTTGACCCGGTTGGTTATTCGCTTGCCGCAATTAAGAAAGAGCGCAGATATGAGCTTGCATTTGAGGGAGTTCGCTACTTTGACCTTATGAGATGGGGCGACGCTGCAGAGGCACTCTCCAAACAGGAAGGTGTCAGCATCAAGAATCGTGGTGTGGACGCTGTGATGAGAGGTTTTGGCGGTGGCTACAAAGCCCGCTACGAAGCAACAGGCGGTTTCTGGCCTATTCCAAACTCGCAGGTTGAACTATCGGACGGTGTTCTGACTCAGAACAAAGGTTGGGGAACTAACGAGGCTGAATTTACAGGCTGGTAAATGAATTAATTATTAATCAAATAACTTTGACAAAATATGCGAAATAAAATATATTATATAGCAATTGCCCTGTTGATGTTTGCAGTGGGCGCATGCGACCCGGTAGAAAAGAGATATGACATGGGGAATGCCATTACTGCCGATCAGCTGGATATTTCGGCAACTCCGTTGGTAGTAAATGGAAAACGGGCTAACAAGGTGGCGGTGGTTAATCACAGCCCTGTGTTGTCGAGCTGGGACTACGGTATTGGTGTTTCATATAAGATGGTTGACACGGTGCTGATGGTGCTGGAAGGTGATAATGATATAGTTTTCAGGGGACTTAATCCTGACGGAACTTTTATCGAAAAGACTATTTCTGTAAATATTGAAGAGCTGTCGTTCCCTGTTCCCGCTGAGTGGGGCTACCTGTGTGGCGATGGTGAAAAAGAGTGGGTATGGGCCGAGGGCACTCCCTGGGGCAACGGTGGTTACCTTGCCAGCGATGGCCCTGCATGGTGGCTTGTTGACCATGCCGGTATCGAAGAGCAGGTGGAAGGCGAAGGTCCCAACACCAGCATGATATTCTCTATCAGCGGTGCTTCGTTTACCAAAAAGCGCAACAACGGCACTGAGGAGAAAGGTTCATTCATATTTGACATGAGTAAGCAGAAAGAAGACAATGGTAACATTTGGGCTATTGGTCAGATGAAGATTGTCGGCACTACAGTTCTTTGCGGTATCTCAGTAGATGAAGGAGGTATTCAGGTTGATACTTTCGATATTCTCGAACTTAGCGATGAGCGAATGGTTCTCGCTTATGCTCCTGCAGGTACAGGCGCATGGGGACCTGCTTACTTCTGGGTATTTGTTCCCAAATAGGGCGGACTAAAGATTGTAATTGATATAAATAAAAACAGCGGGCAAGTGATTGTCCGCTGTTTTTACTTTCTCCCAAAATCCGCCGGAATCTCCCCCCAGCTTTTCGTCTCCCACTTAAGGATAGGATTAAGCCACGTATTTGTATTTAGCCACTGCTCGGCGCGGTCGATAAGGTCAAATATTTCGTCGTTGCGACCGGTACGCTCCAGTTTCGAGTTGCACTTTCGGTCGTTTACCCACTTGATGGCGCTCACGCTATCGCTGTAGATTGGGATATTGCTGTTCTTCTGTTTGAGGAGGGCGAGGGCATGCACTATGGCGAGAAACTCGCCAATATTGTTGGTGCCGTCACGGTAAGGACCGATGCGAAATATCTCTACTCCGTCGGCGGTGAACACACCGCGGTACTCCATGTCGCCCGGGTTGCCGCTGCAGGCAGCATCCACAGAGATACTCTCCTGAATGATTGCGGCAGAGCTTTTGGCGGAAGGCCTGGGTGCTGATGTGCGCCCGATATACTTCCAGGGGTTATCGTTGTAGGCACGTTCTGCCTCTTCAAGGGTTGAAAATGATTTGTAGCGTGCCTCGTCGTATCCGTTGACCTGCGCTTTGCAGGCTTCCCAGTTGTCGTAAATGCCGGGCTCTATGCCTCGCCACACCACATAAAACTTCTTTTTTGCCATCGCTACATATTCTCCAATCCGTAAGGAATTACCTCATCTCTGCGCAGGTTGCTCTCAGGCTCATCGATGGTGATAATACTGTCAACTATAAAGGTGGTGTATCCCCTCCAGGGAAGTGGTGCGAAATACTCTTTGTAGTGCAGTTGCACAAATTTACCGCTTGAGAGCATCAGCTTTTCGGCAATCTCTTTGTTTTGTACAGAAAAATCGAACTGATTGGACTGAAGTCCACCCGGTTTGTCGGCACGAAATCCCGATTGTATAAGCTTGCCCTCGTAGGTTTTAAACACCACTCCTTTGTAGACAAGATAGTTTAGCTCGCCCGATTTAACACCGGTGCCAAACACGTAGTAGTAGCGGAAATAGCCAAACAGAGCACCGCCGGCAAGCAATATAACCACAAGCCAGGTCAATATCTTTTTACCTTTTTTCTTCTTTGGATGAAAGTCATTCATTGCAATAATGTTTTTAATTATGAATCAAAGATAATTATTTTTTTAACCAAAAAAGCTATCTTTGTGGATAATAAACAAATCAAAAATAAAAAACAAAACATTATGAGGAAGTTAACTTTTATTCTTGTGGCATTTCTGATTTCTGTATCAATGTCGGCACAGGATGAGAAGAAAGGTTATGAATTTACTGTAATCAAGGAGAATGCAATCACTCCGGTGAAGAATCAGGCCAACACGGGCACATGCTGGAGTTTTTCGGCAATGAGTTTCCTGGAGTCTGAACTGCTGAGAATGGGCAAAGGCACACATGACCTTTCGGAAATGTATAACGTGAGAAGAAACTATGAAGACAAGGCTGATAAGTATGCACGCACACACGGGCATATGATTTTTGCACAGGGCGGTTCGTTTGCCGATGTGGTGGAAACACTTGACGAATACGGATTGGTGCCCGAAGAGGCATACACAGGATTGCTGGACGGCAACGACCGTCACAACCATACTGAGATGGAGAAGGTATTGGCAGGATATGTAAAAGGACTTATCCCGGGAAGGTCACTGTCAAAACAGTGGAAAGTGGCTTACAACGGTATTCTGGACACATACATGGGTGAGAAGCCCGAGACTTTCACATACGAAGGCAAAACATATACTCCACAGCAGTTCAGGGACTATCTGGGCATCAAACAAAGCGACTATATTTCGATAACATCATATACACACGAACCATTTTATAAGTCGTTCGCCATTGAGGTGCCCGACAACTGGAGATGGGCGCATTCTTACAACCTGCCGGTGGATGAGATGAT
>CAYFUQ010000001.1:78595-121006 GCA_964346415.1 uncultured Proteiniphilum sp. | reverse complement strand
TGCCCGACAACTGGAGATGGGCGCATTCTTACAACCTGCCGGTGGATGAGATGATGGAGTCCATCGACCACGCACTGCTCAACGGCTACACTATAGCGTGGGCTTCGGACGTGAGCGAGGCGGGATTCACCCGTCAGGGTATTGCTGTTATGCCTGATGAGAATGCGGTGGAGAATGCAGGTACCGACCAGGCTAAATGGCTAGGTCTTTCTGAATCGGAAAGGAAGAGCAGCATGAGCGGAAAGATTGGTAGTGAGATTCTGAAAGAGAAAACCATCACTCAGGAGATGCGTCAGGAGGCTTATGACAACTATGAGACTACCGACGACCACGGGATGCATATCTATGGTATTGCCAAGGATCAGGAGGGCAACAAATATTATATGGTGAAGAACTCATGGGGCGACACAGGTCCGTACAATGGTTTGTGGTATGCGTCTGAAGCATTTGTACGCTACAAAACAATGAGTATTGTAATTAACAAGGCATCGCTGCCTAAGGATGTTGCAAAAAAACTATCTCTATAAAAAACACAACAACGGATGAAGATTTCGGAATTATACGATATATACTGTAAACATCCTGTAGTTACGACCGACACGCGCAACTGCCCTGAGGGGTCAATTTTCTTTGCACTGAAGGGAGAGCGGTTCAACGGCAATCTGTTTGCCGAAGATGCCCTTGGCAATGGTTGTGCATATGCGGTGGTGGACGAGTGGGATGACTCTAAGGGTGAGAATGAGCATATTATTCTTGTGGAGGATGTGTTGACTACGCTGCAGGAGCTTGCCAACTTTCATCGCAAGAAGCTGCGCATTCCTATTATTGCAATCACGGGGAGTAACGGAAAGACCACAACGAAGGAGCTGATTGCAACTATTTTGCAGAAACGTTTCAACGTGGCCTACACCAGTGGCAACTACAACAACCATATAGGTGTACCGCTAACGCTGCTGAGCATTAGCAGATCGCATGAGATTGCGGTGGTGGAGATGGGTGCCAACCATATGGGCGAGATTGACGAACTGTGCAAGATTGCCGAACCTAATGTGGGATTGATTACCAACATCGGGAAGGCACACATTGAGGGTTTTGGTTCGTATGAGAATGTGATTACGGCTAAGTGTGAGCTGTATGATTATATCCGCGAAGCGGAGGGCAAGGTGTTTGTGAATCGGGACAATGAGGTGCTCAACGAGCACAGCGACATGATGAACCGTATTTTGTACGGGCGCGACGATTCGTCGCTGTTTGTGTCGGGAACGCTGTCGGCCGAGACTCCTTTTTTGCATTTCGACTGGAACTTTTTTGAGCATCCTTATCAGGTGAAAACTCGTCTGGTGGGTGAGTATAATCTGGATAATGCACTGGCGGCAGCTGCCATTGGCAAATATTTTGGTATCACGGCAAAGGAGATTAGCGAGGCTTTGGAAAACTATGTGCCCAAGAACAATCGTTCGCAGTTTGAGCGCACGCCTCACAATGATTTGATTATAGATGCGTACAACGCCAACCCGTCGAGCATGAGGGTATCGCTTGAGCACTTTGTGAAAATCCCAACTGATATGCCGAAGGCAGTTATTCTTGGGGATATGAACGAGCTGGGAATCATATCGGACGAGGAGCACCGCGAGCTGATTGACTTTGTGAAGAAGCAGTCGTTTGCAAAGGTCTATCTGGTGGGTCCCATCTTTACAGAATTGATACACGAACCGAACAACAATATGGAGGTATATAACAACATCGGCGAGCTTGCCGAGGTGTTCAAACAGACTCCGCTAAAACAACACTACGTATTACTGAAAGGTTCGAGAGCCATCGGACTGGAGAAGGTAGTTGAATATTTGTAGGCGTTTGAATGGTGTTTAAACGATGATTAAATAGTGGTTAATAGTATTTGACCACTATTTTTGTTTATAGGCAAAACTAAGCGCCAGACCCGTAATCAATATAATGCCTCCGGCTATAAAAGCATAGAGTCCTGCGTCAGCGGCATAATTATCTTTCATGAAAGCCACAATCTGCGGACCAACGATGCCGCCTGCGCCCCACGCTGTGAGAAGAGCACCATAAATGTAAGCCATCATGGAGTCGCCAAACATATCTTTTGCCAGCGAAGGAAGAACACCGAATCCACCGCCATAACTAAGCAGCACCACACACACCAATACTGAAAAGATAATGGGGTTTGTGACAAATATAAGCAAGCCGAACACAACTGCCTGAAGGGCAAGAATTATCCTGAAGGAACGCATGCGACCTATTTTGTCGGACACGGCACCCCACACGAATCGGCCGGCACCGTTGAACACGGAACTAATGGCAATGAGTGTGCCTCCCGCGGCTGCAAGCATGCCTATAACTTGTGGGTCAGAGAAGTTGGTATCGGCAGGCATCTTTGCCATCATGAGGTCTTGAAACAGGGGCGACTGGAATGATATAAATATCATGCCGGCAACAATGCTGCTCATAAAAACAAGCCAGACAATGATGAATGGTTTGGACAGGATATATTTGTAGAGTGGCTTGGAATTGTCTGCTACCTCAACGGTTTCAGTTTCATTTTCCATACCGCCGGGCATTTTAAGGAATGTGGCAAGAAGAGGAATAAGCACCAGCATGACTGCACCAATCATATAAAAGGTGCTGCTGAGATTATTGTCTGACAGTTGCAAAAATAGTGGTGCCATAAACTTTGACATAACAAGGGCACCAAAGCCAAAGCCCATTACCACCATCCCGGTGGCAAGGCCTTGTTTTTCGGTAAACCAGGCTGAAACTGTGGCAACGGGGGTTACATAAGCAAGTCCCAGCCCTATTCCGCCCAGAAGACCGAATCCAAGATAGAGTAGAAACAGTTGATGATGCGCCAGTGCATAGCCAGAGATGAGATAACCGAGTCCGTAGAGCAAGCCGCCAATCATGGCGAGCTTGCGGGGACCGTAGGCTGTCATCTTGTTGCCTGCCCAGGCTGAAGTGAGTCCCAGCATCAGAATTGAAATACTAAAGGCCCATGCAACCTGTGTGTTGCTCCAGCCGCTCATGTCTGTGATGGGACCCTGGAAGAAACTCCAGGCATATACTGTGCCAAACAGCAGGTGAATAAACGTACCTACTGCTGCAATAAACCATTTTCTACTCATTATGTTTTTTTGCTTTTGGCTACAAAGATAGTATAATCTTTTATACTATTCCCTGAGCCATCATTGCGTCGGCCACTTTCATAAAGCCTGCAATGTTAGCTCCTTTCACGTAGTTGATGTAATCGCCATCGCGACCATATTCAATACATTGGTTGTGGATGTCGCTCATAATCTGGTGCAACCATTTGTCAACCTCTTCGGCTGTCCATGATATATGCATCGCATTTTGCGTCATCTCTAAACCTGAACATGATACGCCACCGGCATTAACTGCCTTGCCGGGACCAAACAACATTTTGTTTTCGGTAAAATAGTCAACTGCTTCAGCAGTACAACCCATGTTTGAAACTTCTGCCACGATGGTTACGCCGTTTTCTTTAAGTTTTTTGGCATCTTCGAGGTTTAGTTCGTTTTGGATGGCACATGGAAGAGCGATATCAACTTTGCATTCCCATGGTTTTTTGCCTGCAAAGAATTTGGCATTGGGATACACCTCTGTGTAAGGCTCTACAATATCTTCACCCGAGTTGCGCAGCTGAAGCATCATCTGGAACTTGTCGGGCGTGTTGATGCCCTCTTCATCATAGATGTATCCGTCGGGACCTGAAATGGCTACAACTTTAGCTCCAAGCTCACTTGCTTTCATCACAGCACCCCAGGCTACGTTACCAAAGCCGGAAACGGCTACTGTTTTGCCTTTAAGGTCTATGTTGTGAGTTTTGCACATGTTTTCAACAAAGTAGAGTGCGCCAAAACCGGTAGCTTCGGGACGAAGGCGTGAACCACCAAATGACGCTCCCTTGCCGGTGAATGTGCCGGTATGTTCGCGAGCCAGTTTTTTGTACATGCCAAACATGTAGCCAACTTCGCGGGCACCTACGCCGATATCGCCTGCGGGCACGTCGGTGTCAGGACCAAGGTTTTGCCACAGTTCTGTCATAAATGCCTGACAGAAACGCATTATTTCAGCATCAGAACGACCTTTTGGTGAGAAGTCCGAACCACCTTTGCCTCCTCCCATCGGGAGTGTGGTGAGGGCATTTTTGAAAGTTTGCTCAAAGCCCAAAAACTTAAGTGAAGATAGTGTAACTGAAGGGTGGAAACGAATACCGCCTTTATATGGGCCGATGGCGCCGTTGAACTGTACTCTGTAACCAATATTTACGTGCACCTTGCCATTGTCATCAACCCAGGGCACACGGAAAGTGAAAATTCTGTCGGGCTCTACAATTCTTTCTACTATACCCGCCTTTTCAAATTCGGGATGCTCATTGTAAACATCCTCAATAGAGGTTAATACCTCTTTAACTGCTTGTAGGAATTCTGACTCGCCCGGATGTCTTGCTTCCAGCTGAGCCATTATCTCTTTTACGTTCATAAATAGTTTGTTTTTATGATAAATTGTCACGCAAAGATAGATAATAATATCAAAATGCAAGCAAACTTTAAGAAGGAATTCCATTTTGAGTATAAAAAAAGAATGATTCTCATTCTGAAATAAAACCTAATACTCCGACTTTCTCATCTGATTTAAAGAGATTTTCTTAAATTTGTGGTTTAATGATGAAATTCAGACACAATGGCTAAAAAGAAGATGGCAAAGTTTGCCGACATGGCTGTTTATGAAAATGTTTTTCAATATGGATATGCTATGCTGAAAAAGGATCCCTTTCCGTTGAGAGGAAAGTGGAACACCTATTTCAACAACGACAACCCCATAGTGCTGGAGCTGGGCTGCGGCAAGGGAGAATATACGGTGGGGCTGGCAAGGCTTTATCCTGAAAAGAACTTTATCGGTATCGACCTGAAGGGCTCAAGGATGTGGACGGGTGCAACTGAGGCACTGGAAGAAGGGCTTAAGAATGTGGCTTTTATCCGCACCGATATTGAACTTATCGCTGAGTTTTTCGCAGAAAACGAGATTTCGGAGATATGGATTACATTTCCCGACCCGCAGATGAAGCGCCCAAACAGGCGACTGACCTCTACCCGATTTATGCAGGAATATCAGAAAGTGCTCAAACCAAACAGCATTATTCACCTGAAAACCGACAGCAACTTTATGTACACATACACTGACGCAATGGTGAAGGAGAACGGGCTGAAGGTGCATGTTAACACCACTGACCTCTACAATTCGGGGTTGGATGATAAGATATTGCAAATCAGAACATTTTATGAGCAGCAATGGTTACTGAGGGGACTGACCATCAAATATATCAAATTTGAGTGTCCGGTGGATATCGAATGGATAGAACCTGACATTGAGATTGAGAAAGACGATTATCGCAGTTTCGGAAGAGATGCAAGGGCATAAGTACAAACAAAACAACACATATATATAATAATATTATGGCTATATATCCAAAATTAATCATAGATGCACTTCGCACAGTGCGCTATCCCGGTACAGGGAAAGATATCGTGACCATGGGTATGGTGGATGAAGATATCCATATCGATGGCATGAAAGTGAGCCTGACGCTCATCACGGAGAAAGTGAACGATCCGTTTATTAAGTCGCTCGTAAAAATGGCTGAGCAGGCTATCCTGACTCATGCTGACAAAGATATAGAGATAAAGGGCAACATTTCGGTGAAGTCTAAGCAGGCATCACCTGCACAGCCTGACTTGTTGCCGGGTGTGAAAAACATTATCGCCGTGGCTTCGGGAAAGGGCGGCGTGGGCAAGAGCACTGTGTGTACAAATCTTGCTGTGGCTCTGGCACAAAAGGGTTACAAAGTTGGCGTTTTGGATGCAGATATATTTGGTCCTTCCATTCCCAAGATGCTGGATGCAGAGGGCGCACGCCCCGTATTGGAAGAGGTAGGCGGTCGCGACCTGATTATGCCTATTAAGAATCACGGTGTGAAGATGCTGTCAATTGGCTTCTTTGTTAATGCCGACGATGCAGTGGTATGGCGCGGTTCGCTGGCAAGCAATGCCCTGAAGCAACTTATCGGTGATGCCGACTGGGGTGAGCTGGATTATTTCCTTATTGACCTTCCGCCCGGCACCAGCGATATTCATCTGACTATGGTGCAGACGGTGCCAATCACAGGTGCTGTGATTGTGAGCACGCCGCAGGAAGTGGCACTTGCCGACGCGCGCAAGGGTATCAGCATGTTTACGGGTGACAAGGTTGGGGTACCCATTCTTGGTCTGGTTGAAAACATGGCATGGTTTACTCCCGCGGAGTTGCCGGAAAACAAATATTATATCTTTGGGAAAGATGGCTGCAAGCGTCTTGCCGAAGAGTCGGGCTATGAACTGCTCGGACAGATTCCTATCGTGCAGAGCATCCGCGAGGGTGGCGACGATGGTAAGCCTGTGGCTCTTAATCCCGACAGCATCACCGGTATGGCTTTCGCCGCACTGGCCGACAATGTTGTGGAGGCAGTTGACAAGCGTAATCGTGAGTTGCCGAAGACGGGCGTTGTGGAGATGGTACGATAAGAAAGGACAGCATGCAACACCCTTTGGAGCGTTTTAGGTTTTGCCCCGTTTGTGGGTCGGAGCATTTTGAAGACAACAACGAGAAGTCGAGAAAGTGCAGGGATTGTGTATTTACATATTACTTCAACCCCTCTGCAGCGGCAGTGGCAGTTATTGAAAACAGAAAAGGCGAGGTATTGGTGGCACGCCGCGCGAAGGAGCCGGCAAAGGGGACACTGGACCTGCCCGGTGGTTTTGTAGATCTGCATGAAACTGTGGAAGAGGCGCTGGCAAGGGAGGTGAAGGAAGAGACCAATCTCAGCATCGATGCGTTTGAGTTTCTCTTTTCGATTCCCAACACATATCTCTACTCGGGATTGGTGGTGCACACCGCCGACCTGTTTTTCAGGTGTGTGGTAAATGATATTGAACCACTGAAGGCGCAGGACGATGTGGCTGAACTTTTTTTCATTGACAAGGCGAAGCTCAACCCGTCTGACTTTGGAATGAAGTCGGTAGCTGAGGCGATTAAACGAATGGTAAATAATTAAGTCAATTTATTTATACAAACAAGAAATATAACTATAGGAATATTTATGAGAAAGTTTCATTATTTATTGGCACTCCTGCTGGCAACGGCAACTTTGAGTGCGCAGCAAACGGTTCACAGAAGTGATCCCGACAAGCTGTTTAATCAGGGCAAAGAGATGTTTCTTGAAGCCAACTATGTGGGTGCTCAGGATATATTGACAAAATATATTGCCCAAAGCAGTGACAGGAGCCTGCGGGAAGAAGCAGAGTATATGATTTCTGTTTCGGCATTTGAGCGGGGCATTGACAATAGTGGTTTGGTTATTAAAGAGTTTCTCGATAAATATCCTGAAACCATTCATCGCCATCAGGCTGCATTCTTGATTGGTTCTTATCATTTCGACAAGAAGGAATGGGAGAATGCCAAATTCTGGTTTAGCGAAGCAGATCTGGACTTTCTGACAATGTCGGAACAGGAAGATCACAGCTACAGATTGGCGTATACCAATTTGCAACTGGGAGAGATGGATGCAGCTTCACAACTATTTGGACTACTGTCACAAAACAGCCGCAAGTATCATGATGCTGCCGATTTTTATTACGGTTATATTGAATATAAAAACGGAAGATATGCCAATGCGCTCAGCCGATTCGATAGGGTAAAGAATCATCCCGAATTTAAGGAAGAGGTAGCATTTTATGTGGCTCAATCTACTTTCTTTGACAGCAAACTTGATGAAGCGGTGAGACTGTCGGAGAGTTTCCTGAGAGATTATCCGAATAGCAAGCATGCTCCCGAGATGTATCGGGTGCTGGGCAACAGCAATTACAGACAGGGAAATACTGCAACGGCCATGGGTCATTATGACAAATATCTGGCAGGTGTGGATAAGCCACTGAGAGGTGATGCTTATTTTGCAGGATTGTCTAACTTTGAGAACGGAAAGTATAGCGATGCCGTTCGTATGTTTCAGATGGCTGCGGGAGAGCGGGATGAACTTAATCAGAACGTGCAGTTGCAGTTGGGACAATCTTTCCTGAGACTAAACCAGAAGCAGCAGGCTCAGATGGCTTTTGAAGCTGCATCGCGTGACAACTTTAACCGGGAGGTGAAAGAGACAGCGATGTTTAACTATGCACTGCTGGCACATGAGACAAATTTTTCAGTATTCAGCGAGTCAATCACTCTGTTTGAGAACTTCCTAAAAGAATTTCCAAATTCACAATACAGCAGTCAGGTAAACGATATACTTGCAGAAACTTTCTTAACAACCAAGGATTATACTGCTGCTTTGAATGCCATTAACAGAATTAGCAATCCCGGCAGAAGAATTTTGGAAGCAAAGCAGATGGTACTGTTTCAGCTGGGTGCTCAGGAGTTTATTAACGGCAACATGAATGATGCCATCCACAACTTCAACAGCAGTATTTCGCTGGGCAACTATGATATGAAAGCTAAAAACAACGCCTACTACTGGCGTGGTGAAACATACTACAGACTGGCAAACTTTTCGAATGCGGTTTCGGACTTTCAGCAATTTACACAAAGTGCCACGAGTGCCGATGAAAACTATGCTTTGGGTTGGTACAACCTGGGCTACAGTCGCTTCAAACAACAACAGTATTCGCAGGCAGTAACTGCTTTTCAGCGTTTCACCTCGGCAGAGCCGGACAAGAAGCGACCTGAATATGCAGATGCGCTTAACAGGATTGGCGACAGTTACTACTACAACAGAAACTTTGCTGAAGCTGAGCAATATTATGCACAGGCAACTAATGTGAACCCCGATGTGGCTGACTATGCTGCTTATCAGCGTGCTTTTGTGCTGGGACTGCAACGCAACTTCCAAGGTAAGATTAATGCATTGGATGAGTTGATGCGCCGCTACCCGAACTCTCAGTATTTTGATGATGCGCTATATGAGAAAAGCCGTGCGCTGACTATGCTCGGGCGTGAGAATGAAGCAATAACCGTATTGCAAAAGCTGGTAAATGAATATCCCCGCAGTCCGCTGACAAGCCAGGGAGGCGTTCAGCTTGGACAACTATATTATAATGGTGAGAACTATCAGCAAAGTATTGCTGCATATAAGAATGTGATCAAGAACTTTCCCGGTACTGATGACGCACGCAATGCGCTGATATCACTGGAAACAGTTTATCGTGACATAAACGATATTCAATCGTATGTGGACTATGCAAACGCTCTGCCGGGTGGAATTAGAATTACCACTTCAAGGCAAGATTCACTGACATACTTAGCTGCTGAAAGTGTATATATGCGTGGCAGCAAAACGGAAGCAGAGACGGCTCTTACCCGATACTTGCAGTCGTATCCAAACGGTGCATACAACAGTGATGCTAACTATCACCTGGGGGTGATTGCCGATGAGAAGGGAAACAAGCCGCAGGCTATGTCGCACTTTAGGAGGGTTGTGGATGCCGGCAGTATGAAGTTTTTGGAAAATGCACTGACTTACACTGCCAACGAGGAGTACAATACCGGCAACTATCGTCAGGCTCTTGCCGACTATTCACGTTTGAGTGCTTCGGCACGCAGTGCCACAAACAAGCAGGTGGGACAGATGGGAGTGGCTCGCACACAGAGCATGCTTGGCAGCTATCATGAGGCGGCACGTGCTGTGGATGAGTTGCTGGCAGGAAGCAATCTCTCGCCCGAGGTTACTACCGAAGCTCACTACTTGCGGGGCAAGGCCTATATGGAGGTTCGTGAGCCGGACAAGGCGATGTCGGACTTTATTGCCATTGCAGGCGAAACAAGAAGCAAGTATGGTGCGGAAGCACAATTTATTATTGCTGACACATACTACAAGTGGAAATCGTATGACAAAGCTGAGGCACAGGTTACCGACTTTATGAAGAAAGGGACACCACATCAATACTGGATGGCACGTGCGCTAATTGTGCTGGCGGACACTTATATTGCTAAGGACAATGAGTTTCAGGCACGTCAGTATCTGGAGAGTTTGAAATCGAACTACAAAGGCGACGAGGCTGATATCAGAGAGATGATTAATGAGCGACTGACCCGCCTAAACTAATAGTGTGATATAAGTAGAATCAAAAATTGAGATAATAAACAATCATATGAAAAAATATATATTACTTCCGGTTGCTGCTCTGATGCTGTCTGTGGGATTGTTTGCACAATCGCAGGACTCGCTGTTGCAAAGGCAAATGGAACTGGAGCGCGACTTCAACCCCACCCTGATGGATGCCAATAAGATAAACTCGCTGCCTACGCTGAGAGAGCCGGTGGTGCAGAAAGCAAACACCAACTATTCTAACTGGGCAGGCAGAACATCGCCACCACTGGAAATAGCAATTCCCCGCCCGGGAATGGTTATGACCGACATTCCCTTCTCTACACAAAAGGGCTATATGTCACTGGCGGGTGGTAACTACGCAAACATTGACGGCGTATTCGGTTACAGGATTCTGGATGATGAAAAGAACAGGCTTTCATTTAACTTTTTGCACAACTCAACCAATGGGAAATTAAAATATAACCAGTCGGGAGGGGAAAGAGATAACAAAGCAAAGGCGATGGATAATGTGGGTGAACTGAATTACGGACACAACTTCAGCGGGTTTAGTCTTGACTCACGACTATCGTATCTTCACTCATCATATAACTATTATGGCAATACGTTTGAGACTGAGCGCTTGTACAACAATGAAAATCAGACCTACGGCCTGCTTAATGTACATCTTGGCGTAACTTCGAAAGAAAACAGGCTTATCGAATACAAAGGATATGTTGACTTCAAGAACTTCTCCACAAAATTTGGCGAATCACTTATGGCAGATGGATTAAAGGGAAGTCAGGTTAACGCAATGGTTGACCTTAGCAAGCCTTTTGGTTCGAGCGACAATCGCGTTGGTGTGGAAGGCAAACTGCTGAGCACCTATTATAATGACAAGCGCAAAGACTACATGCTTGTGAATGCCGCTCCTTATCTGGGTGTGAGTGGCTTTGGATGGGATGCTCGCTTTGGCGCTGATGTTTTGTTTCACATCTTGGGCAAAACTCAGGTTCGAGTGGTGCCTAATGTAGATATTAAATGGAATGTAACAGATCATTCATCGCTTTATGCCAAGGTTCACGGTGGATATGAGAGTAACACATTTATAGAGATGATGCGTGAATCCCGCTACGTATTCCCGGGAGTGAATGTAACTCCTTCTTTTTCCATTCTGGATATTGAGGTGGGAACCAAAATTGGTGAACTGAGCGGATTCCGTTTTGATATCTTTGCAGGATTCAAACAGACAGATGATGAGCACTTCCTTGTGCTTGGCAGCAACAGAGATGATGATTATGACATGCTGTTTGACACATTTGAATACTTGACTCCTTATTATTCAAACATATCTCACTCACATATCGGTGGGGCAATTCAAACAAATATCTGGAGTCCGCTGGAAGCTTCGCTGAGGATAAAAAAGAACTTCTACAATATGAAGGACGATGACTACGCAATGGCGTACAACAAGCCGGGCTTTGAAGCGGACCTGCGTGCCACCTTTACCGCTACGGAACAGCTTAAGTTTTCATTAAATTATTACTTCGCAAACGACAGGCATACGTTTTATGACAACTCCAACATCAAAATGGATAATATAAACGACCTTGGTCTCGGCGCTGTTTATCAGATTAGCGATGCTTTCTCAGTTAATCTGCAGGCAAACAATCTGCTGTTTCAGCAGTATGATATATGGTACGGACATCCCGCACAGAGCTTTAATATGATGGGTGGATTCTCATTCAGATTTTAAGAGCACAAAACATATATAATGCAAAAACGGTGAGCGCTACTCGAGCACTCACCGTTTTTATTATTGTGTAATTTGCAACAGCTTAGAACCTATAACCAAATCCGATGTTCAGATATATGTTGTGTAGAGCAAATGTTAGCGAATTGAAGTCTTTCTTAAATAGGTCGTTGAAATCATAGTCAAGATGAGAAAACAGAACTAAGTTCTTCCTCAATGACCACTCCCCACCTGCATGAACTCCCAATTGTAGCTTTCTTACAGAATCTGAGAAGTCATAAGCTGCCTGATCATCTTCCTCAAAAAGAATATCATCACTAGTAGAGTCTTCCGGTTTGAATTTTCCATCACTTACAAATCCATCAAATCCGGAATCAAGAGTGAAAGAAATATGTGGTCCGCCATAAAGTCTCCATCGGTCTGAAAGCTTATATACCATCGAAACAGGAATAGTCAGATATGTGTTTTTAACACGTGTTTCCACCATTCCGGTGAAAATACCTTTCATATATAGCTTATCTATAATTACCTCGGTTCTATAGTTTCTAACACGTGCTTTTGTCTTCATTCCTTTGGCGTGAACACTGACCCCAACTCTGATTCCCAAATCACTGTCGTCATAAAGCCATTTTGTAGCATTTGCACCTATGCCCAACTGCAAGTTGGGGTTGTAGCTTTCTATTTTGCGAATTTCTGTAGGCAAGCCGAGTGGTGCACTTCCTCCAATACTGAAATGAGAATTAATAGAATATTCAATATTAGTGTTGAAGAAGTGCTTATTCTTATTTCTGTTGCTTATACCCGAAGCTGTAGCTGATGAAAGCACCAGCAGCTGAAAGGCAAGAAACAGAAGGAATGATTTTTTTAAGCTGTTCATCGCATTTTGATATAATTGAGTTGTTGCAAATGATAGGAAATTAGTCTGCAAGAATAATTTCTACTTCGTCGATGTAAAGCTCACTGCCTACAGCACCGTTGAAAATTGCTCCTTCTTTACTTGAAGAGAATACTATGGTGAACATATATTCTTTGTCGGCACTGAAAGATTTACCTGCAACGTTTTCAAACTTGATTTCAAATTCTTTCCATTCGTCAGTTTCAATACGTTGTGCATCATCAAGTTTTGCAACACTTACCATACGGCTATCTTCGAAATTGTGATCGCCTAAAAGGAAGTTATCTTTATCTGACTTTTCAAAAAGAATAGCATAAGCATCCCATGTATCTTTTTTCAATTCACTAGGTCCGTTATTAACAACAAACTCTTCACCTGCCTTATATTTAAAATAACCTTTAACTGCTGCAGGAGCAACATTGTAAGTGTAGGGTTGACCAAACAGGGTAGATTTAACAGTACTGGACAGAACTAATTTAAAGTTTCCTAAAAAGAAACTGCCTGCAGCTAAAGGTGATTTGAAGATCGCTCCCAGTGTTCCGGTTCCTTTAGTTTGGAGTTTCACTCCTTTACCAATGTGCCCACCTGCAACTTGCGCAGTAGGATAAACACTCGGTTCTAACTCCTCGCCTTCTTCTAAAAGTGTCTCTGCTAAGAAATTATAACCTTCATTTCCTGAAGACCAGTCATACTTCTTACTCCCGTCGCCAAGAGTTGTGAAAAACTTGTGATAGTAACCAACAGGATTTGAGGCTTCATATACTTCTGCTTCTTCAAAAGAATAATTAAGTAACACGCCTTCATCTACAAAGAAGCGAACTGTATATACCTTGGTAGTAACTCCATCCTCAGCAGTTACGGTATATTTTTGTGGTTCAGTAAAATCACGTGAAGTTCCGCTTTCAGGAGAGATTGTTGCTCCCTTTGATAGAGTAAACGTAGGTGCAAAAGTATAGCTTTTCGGTTCTTCAATCAATCTGAAATCAATTTGATTATTTTTGATAGAAGGTTCAACGATAAGAAGTTCTTTTGCATCTGCAATAGTGGCTGAAATGATATCAGCTTCGATATTGTCTGCCTCATCCTTAACACATGAGGTAAATAGCGCTCCTGTAACTACAAGACCCACTAATAGTAATTGTGTAATTTTCTTCATAAATTTTCTTTTAATAAAATTGGATATGGTCGGTATTAGCACACCTCCATACTAAATAATAGCTTTAAATAAATAAAAATTTGTGGTTTACTTGTAAATTTGTTGCGCATAAGATAACATTACTCCACAATCTCGCGACAAAGATAGGTATTAGTTTGTTGAGAACATCTTAAATTAAATGAATTAGTGTTTATGAATCAGTATAAACGGATTTTTGTTGTCACCTGTCCATCTATATTTATAAAGTGTGGAAGATTGTTGACCGTCACTTTCTTTCATATTATGAGATATATAGAAAAGGCTATCACCAAGTGGAAAAATCCCTGTTGATCCCCAGGGGAAATGCCAGCCTCTTACGCCTGTAGCCGCATCATAATTGCCTGAAGCATGAAGTGACAATGTTTTAATTGTTTGGGGCTTCCCATAGAAATTGATATTTCTTTTTATTGGCTGAGTTGAGCCGTCAATAAGGAAAAGAGTGTAGTTGGGGTAAGTAGACTTTCTGCCTGCATAAACTGCGGCATAGAAGTTTTGAGATGAGAAATCGTACTCCAGGTTTTGAATTCCGAAAGTTGTATTACCTGTCTTCACAAAATATTTGCCTGATGGTTTTCGCGGACCTGACCGATGCAACTCATCCTGCATAAGCACTCTGCTCCATTTATTCCATTTTGAAATATCATACTTAAGAATTATCTGATAGTCGTTGTCGGTTCTGGCAGTATCGCCATAGATGCCGTAGGCAACGTATATGTATTTCTTTTTTGAGTTGGGCCTTTCAATATCCGGTGCTAATGTAATCCCATCAATTCCGGAGCATGCATAACGATGATTTAGCTTACGCCCTTCAACATCTACCTCTGCGATATAATCGTCCACAACCTCCTTTAGATAAATTGTTTTCAGAATATTATCTTTTTCGGCACTCATATCAGTACGAGTGATGGCCTTCCCATCAAAAACAGCAATATAAAATCCAATATTGCTCTCCTGTTCAACTCCAAGTGTAGATCGAATACCCTTGCCAATTGCATCGTTCTTATATTCAAGCGAAGCATAAACTTTGCCTGATTCATTATCGTAGGCAAGGTCGCCAAGATGCCCAACTATTCCTGTAACGCTGCCAATAACATTGCCTTGCAAATCTGTTTTAATAAGTTTGTCGGTAAATGAAAAATAAACAACTCCAAGAGTGGGGTCAACTACTGTGCCTTGCACATGTAATTTACCTTGCTTGCCGGAATAAACAGAATCGGGCAATTCCTGCTGCACTACTGCCTGGGGCATTACCGCAATAAAAGGTATCAGCAATATGAAAGTAAATACTATCTTATACACCTTAAATATATTTTATAATTTAATTGTCCAAATACAAAAAAACACCTGAATATTTCTATTCAAGTGTTTTCCGTGGTGCCACCAGGAATCGAACCGGGGACACAAGGATTTTCAGTCCTTTGCTCTACCAACTGAGCTATGGCACCAAAGAGTGTTTGTTTCTTAATTGCGAGTGCAAAGATAAACCCTTTTTTTAAACCTGCAAAACTTTAATTTAAAAAAGTGGTTTTTTTTATATTTATTCTTTCATTTGCTCCCAACCTTGTGCTCGTAGTTTCATTTCCTGGCCATCACGAGTTACCAGATAATTACCTTCATCAGCTGAAGTGATATGCCCCACAATGTGTATGCCGGGGATAAACTTGAGGGTGTCATGCAATGACAGGGGTACAGTGAAAAGAAGTTCATAGTCTTCACCACCATTGAGAGCTACTGTGGTTACATTAAGATTGAATGTTTCGGCCATGGATGCAGTTTGATAATCAAGAGGTAATCGATCTTCGAAAATACGACAACCCACCCCACTCTGTTTACATATGTGCATTACATCGGACGAGAGACCATCTGAGACATCAATCATTGAAGTTGGAACTATTTGATTATTTTCAAGCAGCTGTACTATATCCTTCCTCGCTTCCGGCTTAAGCTGTCGTTCAAGAATATACTCTTTGCCTGCAAAGTCAGGCTGTGCATGCTCATCTCCCGAAAAAACAGTTTTCTCACGCTCAAGAAGCTGGAGTCCCATATATGCCGCACCCAAATCACCTGATACGCAAATTAAGTCTGTTTCCTTTGCCCCACTGCGATACACAACCTTGTCTTTGTCGGCTATGCCAATACATGTTGCAGAAATAGAAAAACCTGTTAGTGAAGATGATGTGTCGCCACCTACCAAATCAACTCCATAAATTTCGCAAGCCAGCAATACTCCTGAATAAAACTCTTCGAGATCTTCAACAGAGAAACGCTTGGATATTCCCAGCGACAATGTTAGCTGCTGTGGTTTACCATTCATGGCATATATATCGGAAAAGTTGACTACTGCAGTTTTGTATCCCAAATGTTTAAGCGGAGTGTAAACCAGGTCAAAATGAATCCCCTCTAATAGAAGATCAGTAGTAACCAGAGTCTGTTTTTCGGCATTGTCAATGACTGCTGCGTCATCCCCTACTCCTTTAATTGTTGTTGGTTGTGTTAGCTTAATATTTTGTGTGAGATGTTCAATCAGTGCAAATTCGCCTAATGTTGAGATTTCTGTACGTTGCGTCATATATATAATAGGTGATTAAGTAAATAAAACAGAAAAAAGAAACAGAAAGCACGAAAGATAACACACAAATTGCTGTGATGATCCTTTCGTGCTCAAATATAGTTATAAACAAAGAGTTATATTCTCTCTACAATAGTTCGCATGATTTCAGCCATTTTAGGCTGTGCTATTTTAGCAGCTATCTGAACTTCTTCGTGCGATACTTCTACGATTTTACCAATAACCCCAAGGTCGGTAATAATTGAGAATGCAAGAACTTTCATTTTGGCATGGTTAGCTACAATCACTTCGGGGACAGTTGACATTCCAACGGCGTCGCCACCAATGATGCGCAACCAGTTATATTCAGCGGGTGTTTCAAAAGTAGGACCGGTTAAACCAACATAGACACCATGTTGAAGTTTAATATTTTTCTCATTAGCAATCTCCATAGCCATCAGACGTAGCTCTTTATTATAGGCTTCGCTCATATCCGGGAAGCGAGTTCCAAGTTCTTCGTGGTTTTTGCCGTGAAGTGGATGTTCGGGAAAAAGATTGATATGGTCTTCAATAAGCATAATATCTCCCACATCGAAGCTTGAGTTCATACCTCCTGCCGCATTAGACACAAATAAATACTCTATTTTCAATGCCTGAAACACACGTATTGGGAAGGTAACTTCTTTCATATTATAACCCTCGTAGTAATGAAAGCGGCCCTGCATAGCCAGCACTCTTTTACTGCCCAGATTACCAATTATCAATTTACCACTATGTCCCTCAACTGTTGACACAGGGAAGTTAGGGATTTCGGTATAAGAGATTTCAGTTTTATCCTTAATTTCATTTGCTAATTCGCCTAATCCTGTTCCTAAAATAATCGCTGTATTTGGGATATCTCCAATTCTACCTTTTAGGTAGTCAGCCGTTTGTTTGATAGTTTCTAACATGTTTGATGATTTTTTTATTAAATATGTATTGATCTTCTTCTCTATCGAATATTACTTCGATTGGAATATAATAAAATTTCTTCTTTAACTCAATATCTATTGTTGATGAGAATGTGCGCAATCTTGTAGCATCTTTTTCTGTGGTTACAATTATCACATCTTCATTTGATACGCTGATTAGTTTTATGTCTGAGGCTATCTTCTCTATATCTGACTGCTTAAAAAAATAATGATCCGGATAAAAATTGGTTTCTACATTATCACTATACTCTTTCATTTTTTCCAACAATGATTGCGGTTGAGCAATTCCTGTTACAAGATAGATAAACTTAGATTTTAAATTGTTTAAGTCAAGATTTACCACAGTCTCTTCTTCCGGAAAAACGGGATTAAGATTTCCATAATCAAAGGAGGTGAAATAAATCTTTTGATAAACAAAAAGATTGAGGTTTTCTTCATATATCCTTCGATCTATGGGCTTCATATCCTTCGGACACTTTGTCACAAGCACTATAGAAGCCCTGTGCTTTGCTTTAAGTGGTTCTCGCAAATAGCCGGCCGGAAGTAACTTATCTTCATAAACGGGACGATTGCTGTCAACCAACAGAATAGACATTGAGGGACTTACATAGCGATGCTGAAAGCCGTCATCCAGCAAAATCACATCAGGGCGCCTTCCTTCACTAAAGGATAACATTCGCCTTATTGCATTTCGGCGGTCTCTATCAACAACTACAAATGAATGCGGGAATTTCTTTTTAATTTGAAGAGGTTCATCCCCCACCTCTTCAGGTAATGAATCCACATAAACCTCCCTATAGCCCTTAGATTTACGCTTATAGCCTCGGCTTACAACCCCTACTTTATAATTTTCTGACAATAGCGCAATAAGATATTCAATGTGCGGAGTTTTCCCTGTACCGCCCACGGTAATGTTGCCCACACATATGACAGGCACTTCATACTTCTCTGACTTTAATATACCAAGATTAAAAAGCATATTCCTAAACCCAACACCTATTCCATACAACCATGACACTGGCTGCAGAAGTCGTCGGATTTGAGGAGATGGCATATTCATTTATTGTATATCTTCTAATTTATATTCAACTCATAGGGAATTCGTGCCTGAATAAAATCTTGTTCCTTGATATCTTTGAGCAACATAAAAGTCTCGAAACTTTCACCGAGATATTTTTTTATTGTCTTGGCAGCAAGTTCGTCTTTATTCCTATTTATTAGTTCATCAAAAGTAGAACGCATTCTTGGATATTCAAAAACAGCATAATTCTTTCCAAGGTTGGCCAGGTCAGCGGCAATCTTTATTGCTTCTTCAATACCCCCCAGCTCATCAACCAAACCAATTTCTTTAGCCTGATTGCCTGTCCATACTCTCCCTTCTGCATATTGCATCAGACTATCTTTGGACATTCCACGCCCCTCTGCACAACGGCTGATAAATAGATCGTAACCATTATCTATGTATGCCTGTAGTAAATCTCCCTCCCTGGCATTAAAGCCACGAGACAAATCGCCAAAGTCAGAAAACTCATTTGTCTTTACCACATCAGAAGAGATGCCTATTTTTTTTAAAGTACCTGAAACATTGGGGAACAATCCAAATATACCTATTGAACCGGTGATAGTAGTCGGGCGGGCAACAATTTTATCGGCATTACACGAAATATAGTAACCCCCTGATGCTGCCATATCTCCCATAGAGACAACTACGGGTTTTTCTTTTTTCAAATCAGTCATAGCTTTCCAAATCTGCTCGGAAGCATAGGCACTGCCACCTCCTGAATTCACACGTAATACAACTGCTTTAATATCCTTATCCTTACGCAACTTTTCAATCTGATTCACCAGGTATTTATCCTGAATTTCTTTTGATCCGCTACCTGAAGTAATTCCACCAACAGCATAAAGCAATGCTACAGTGTTCGATGATTTTTTAATGGATTGAGATTTTACACTTTTCATATCAGCAATAGAAGCTGATGGAATCTTAGCATCTTTGTCAAGATTAAGTAATTCACGAATATAATTTTTCATTTCAGTCTCGTAAAGAACAGAATCTACAATATTTTCTGACAATAGAAAGTCTGTTTGTTTAAACATAGTAAACTCGTTAGCCAAAGCATCCACTTTTTCGACCCCCATGTTTCTTGACTCGGCAACATCGGCTTTCATAAAATTCCAGATATCGGTAAGAAAAGAACTTACCTGCTCACGATTGGCGTCACTCATACCGGTTTGGGTGTACGACTCAGCATAAGACTTATATGTACCCACTTTGAACAACTGCATTTCTACCCCCAGCTTATCAAGAGCATCTTTATAGAAAAGAGGGGTTGATGACAGCCCATGAATATCCAGTGTTCCATAAGGATTAATAATCACTTTATCTGCCACAGAAGCCAGATAATAACCACTCTGCAGATAATTATCGGAATAAGCAACTATAAACTTGTCTGACTCTTTAAACTTTTCCAACTCCTCACGAATTTCAGCCAATGTAGCGTTTGATGCAGAGAAAATTCGTGAATCTAAATAAATTCCCTTAATTTTGTCGTTGTTTTTTGCTTTTCTGATTGCTCCTACTATATCATTAAGTCCCATTGGACCGGGAGTATTACCAAACAGCTCGGTGAAAGGGTCATTTTCGGCAACACGTTCCTGAATGATTCCATTAAGTTTAAGATGCAATACGGAGTTATCTTGTAATGTAAACTGTTGCTTACCCACTGAACCCGCCATTGAGCCTATCATACCGAAAAGGATGAAGACAGAAATCAAGGAGAACAAGATTGAAGCAATGATAAAGCCTAAAGTTGAGGCAAACATCATTTTGAAAAAGTCTTTCATATTTTATATCTTATAGTTATGAAGACAAAAATAGCGAAAAAGAGTTACACTCCAACCGAATATTGTCTCTTTTTTGGATAAAAATGAGATTATTAGCTCAAGACAACATTGTAAAGTAATACAATGTAACAGTATTTTGTCATTTTGACAGCAAACCAAAAACAACATTACGTTAAGAAAGCATAAACACTAATAATTTGAGAAAAATGGCGCAACGTTTTCCCATTTTTCCCATCTATTATATTGTAAGCGAGAAGAATGAATGAGTCGCAGCTGATAGCAGCATGTAAGAAACAGGACCGTAGCGCCCAAAAGGCGTTATATGAACGATATGCAGGAAAAATGATGACTGTATGTCTAAGGTACTGTAGAAATTACGAAACTGCTGAAGATCTATTGCACGATGGTTTCTTACACGTTTTCACTCAAATAGGCTCGTATGCGGGCAAGGGTTCTTTTGATGGTTGGCTAAGAAAAATATTTGTAAATGTAGCTTTGGAAAATTATCGTAAGCAGCAAAGGGAAATGACTTTTCAAAAAGATTACAGTGATAATGAAGCAGAAGTCGCCTTTGTGCCGGAAGATGACCCACTGGACATTGGAGATATACCAAGAGAAGAGATTATGAGAATTATTCAGGAGCTTCCGGAAGGTTATCGGACAGTGTTTAACCTGGTAATATTTGAGGATATGCCACATAAAGAAATTGCTGAAAAATTGGGGATAAGCGTAGGTGCATCCCGATCACAATTTTTCAGGGCCAAAGAAATAATACAGAAAAAAATTCAGTCAATTTTAAAAGAAGACTTTTTATAGAAATTAAAAAATGAATAAGGAAGATATATATAAAGATAAATTAAAGGCACTGTTTAGCGAGCACGAGTCCCTTGTTCCTGATGGCGGATGGGAAAGGTTGGAACAGTCTCTTGATGCATCTAAAAAAGTAAATATAATTCGTCGATACAGGTATATCGGATCAGCTGCAGCTGTTGCAGCTCTGTTAATTGTATCTGTTATGTTCTTTAATTTGCCACAACAGTCGGGCACATCCAATTCACTTATTGTTGCAGTTGATGAACAAAAAGATATTATGTACGATGTTTCAGAAGTCTCACCAGAGAGTACTCCCACAGCTCCAGTACAAGGAGTTATAGAAATTCATAAAGAATACAACAACAAAAAACAGACTTTGGTTATCAAGGAAAAAAGCTCATTGATTGCATCAAAAATAAACGCAAACAATGACAGCCATGATGAATTAATTATTCCCAAAGAGTTGAATGAAATGACCGATAACCAATCTCAGGATATATACAAATCTTCAACAAGCGATATACAACTAAGTCAGGAAGAGATTGATCAATTAATTGCAGATTTTGAAAATGCAGGAAACATTAATCTTTTTGATGACTATGAGAACAAAGAAAGATCCCCAATCATGTTGGCTATGAACACAGGCGGCGGACTATCAGGATCTCGTACTATTGCCAATAACCCAATGAGACTACGCAGCGTTTACAATGAGGATGCAACATTAGAAACAGACGGGAAAACATCCTCATCGCTTAACAACTCTCAATTAATGAGCAACACTACAGCCTTCAACGCTCCAAATGTTGCAGACAATAAAGCTGAGCTTAGTCACAGCCAGCCCATATCATTTGGCATAACTGTTTCAAAAAACATATACGAAAGGTTGTCTGTAGAAACAGGGCTGGTATATACATACCTGTACTCCAAATCAAAAAACAATAGTTCTAGCTTTTCAAATCAAGAAACGCAAAACTTCCATTATCTGGGTATTCCGCTAAACTTCAATTACTACTTCCTAAACATAGGTGAGCTGGGGTTATTTGCCACAGCCGGTGGCATGATTGAAAAAGACATATACGGTGACTACCGAAGCATGGGAGAAAGCGTATCTGATGAACTCGGAACAGAAGCAAGAGAAATGATAACAAAAAAAATAAGTCAAAAGAACCCTCAGTTTTCTGTCAATGCCGGCTTTGGAGCTTCATATCCTTTATACAAAGGGATGTCTCTCTACGGAAGATTTGGTGGAACTTATTATTTTGATGCTAAAAATTATGAACATAAAACAATATACTCTGATAAGAAAATCATGCTTGATTTAAATGTTGGGGTTAGATTTGATTTTTAAATTTTAAAACAATAAATTCATTATGAAAAAATTATTTTTATTTTTTACAGTTTTGACCTTCGGGTTTACATTAACCTCTTGCTTAGACGGGGGAAACAGCAATTACACTACAGGAGCTTTTGCATACATCACGAGTGATGATGTTGGCACGACGTATGCACGCACTAACGTTGGCAAGTTAATGGTTTCAAAGGAAATGGGCACTACTCTCTATCCCGGATCATATAAAGGTATATTTGTATCATGGGATGAAGATCAGGGCACAAAACCACTCCTAATAGATGGACAGTCTTACACTGCAGATAATGTTATTCTTACCGGTGAAATGATTGATTTAACTAAAAGAAGTGTGATTCCTAAAGGTGAAACAGAAATTGCAAAAGACAATTTCTCTGCATTTGAATGTCAATATTTAGACGAATATGGAACTTTCTTTAATGATCACTGGATTGTAGCCTACAAATACAAAATAAAGAAAGGACAAACAGCACAGGTTAATTTCTATTATACGTCGGAAACAACAACTGAGAGCGGGAATACCGTTACAACAATTGATGTTGAGCTGAATGTTAGTGGAGAACAAACAGAAGACACTACAGTAAACGAGACCAAATATATAGCACTAAACATGGCACAGCTACGTGGTTCACTAGACTTCACCAAAGACAACACTATATATGTAAAATTCCGCTATTACGCTGAGAACAATTCAGAACCTGTTGTAACACAGCACTTATACCCTATGCGTAAAGCTCAAAGCAACTAAGCAGATAAACATTGTACTATATTCAAAAGGCTGTCTCTACTTAAAGTAAGGGACAGCCTTTTTCACAAAAAAAGAGCTGTCCGCAAATACGAACAGCTCTTTAAACTATATTTAAATTCTAGAGTTTATTACTCATTGTCAGTTGAATCAGTCTCTGCTGCTTTTACATCCTCTGCTTTTGCCGCTTCTTTTTTGTTCAAAGCATCAATAGCTTTTTGATCAAGCTGCTCTTTCAAAGCTGCCAACTCTTCGATATCACCAAGTGTGGTTTTTTCTGCTGCCGGCATTGATGCAACTGGTGCCTGTTCTCTCTTAGGAGCGCGTCTGCCACCTTTGTCTTCTCCACCGCCCTGAGCATCTTCATATACCCTGCTGTGTGAAACAATGATACGTTTTGCATCTTTGTTGAACTCGATAACTTTGAATTCAAGTTTATCATCAACCTGTGCCTGAGTTCCGTCTTCTTTAACCAAGTGTCTTGGAGTTGAGAATCCTTCAACACCGTAAGGAAGAGCAACCAGCGCACCCTTGTCAACAAACTCTGCAATAGTACCTTCATGAACAGAACCAGGAGTGAAGATTGTTTCAAACACATCCCATGGGTTTTCTTCAAGTTGTTTGTGACCTAAGCTCAAACGACGATTTTCCTTATCAATTTCAAGAACCTGAACATCAATAGTAGCACCTATCTCGGTAACTTCGCTTGGGTGCTTGATTTTCTTAGTCCATGAAAGGTCTGAGATATGGATCAATCCTTCAACACCTTCTTCGATTTCAACGAATGCACCAAAGTTTGTGAAGTTGCGAACAGTAGCACCGTGAGTACTTCCAACAGGAAATTTGATTTCAATATCTTCCCATGGATCTGGTTTAAGCTGCTTAACGCCAAGAGACATTTTTCTTTCTTCGCGCTCTAGTGTAAGGATAACAGCTTCCACTTCATCACCAACTTTCATGAAGTCCTGTGCACTGTGTAAGTGTTGAGTCCAGCTCATTTCTGAAACGTGGATTAATCCTTCAACTCCGGGAGCCACTTCAACGAATGCTCCGTAGTCAGCCAATACAACAACTCTACCCTTGATGATATCACCAACTTTCAGGCTGTCATCCATTGCATCCCATGGATGTGGAACAAGCTGTTTCATACCCAAAGCAATACGTTTTTTCTCATCATCGAAATCAAGGATAACAACGTTAACCTTGTCATCTAGTTTCACAACTTCGTCCGGATGCTGGATGCGTCCCCATGACAGGTCTGTAATGTGAATCAAACCATCAACACCTCCAAGGTCAATAAATACTCCGTATGAAGTTATGTTTTTAACCACACCTTCGAGTACTTGTCCTTTCTCCAATTTCGAGATAATTTCTTTCTTTTGTTGCTCCAGTTCCTCTTCGATAAGAGCTTTGTGAGAAACAACAACGTTTTTAAATTCAGGATTGATTTTAACAACCTTGAATTCCATAGTTTTGTCAACGAAGATATCGTAGTCGCGGATAGGCTTAACGTCGATTTGTGACCCTGGAAGGAATGCCTCGATTCCAAACACGTCAACAATCATACCGCCCTTAGTGCGACACTTAATGTAACCTTTGATTACTTCGTTATTTTCTAATGCTGCATTTACGCGATCCCATGAGCGAGATGCACGTGCTTTTTTGTGCGACAGGATTAGCTGTCCTCTTTTATCTTCCTGACTTTCGATATAAACTTCTACTTCGTCACCCACCTTAAGTTCGGGATTGTAACGAAATTCGTTCATTGACACCACGCCGTCAGACTTGTAGCCGATATTAACAACTACTTCGCGTTTGTTCATGGAGGTAACAATACCGTTTACAACTTCCTTGTCGCTGATTATGCTTAAAGTACTGTCGTAAGTTTCGGCAAGTTTTTGTTTTGCTTCTTTGGTGTAAGTTTCACCTTGTGCGTAGCTGTCCCAATCGAACTCTTCAAGTGGAGCTACTTGTTTTAAATTATCACTCATTTGTGTTGATTAAATAATTAATTAAAATAGTTAGACTTTATACTTGTTGAAAAAACGGTGCAAAGGTAGCTGGTTTTTTCTTAATAACCAACTCTTTGCACCGTTTATTTGATTCCTTAATGTTTTAACGGACTGAGTAATATGTCAGCCAGGCAGCTTCTAAAGAAGCAATCCTTCTTCAACCTCTTTACGAGCACCGATTCCGGCAATTGACTCTACAATTTGCAAAGCAAAGTCGAAAACAAAGGCAGGGCCTTTTCCTGTAATTATATTATCAGCTACAACAACGCTCTCACCTGTAGTCTCTGCTCCAATAAGTTCGGGTTCGAAACCTGGATAGCAGGTAGCTTTCTTTCCGTCAAGAAGACGCAAGCTGCCTAAGACCATTGGGGCAGCACATATTGCTGCAACGTTATTCCCTTTATCGGCAAATGCCTTAACCTGTTTCTTCAAGTCTTCGTGTTCATTGAGATTCTTGGCACCCGGCATACCTCCGGGCAGCACCAAAACATCAACTGTAGAAAAATCAAGCTCTTTGTATATCTTATCTGCAACAACGATCATGCCGTGTGCACCTGTTACATTTTTATCATCTGTTATTGAAACAGTGTGTACTGTTATTTGTGCTCTTCTCAAAATATCTACTGTAGCCAAAGCTTCAATCTCTTCGAAACCGTTGGCCAAAAACAATGCTACTTTTTTCATTTTATTCTCCTTCTTTAAATGGTTTAATATAAATTCATGGTGAGAGAACAAACTTAATAAGAAGATTAAATTAATTCAGATTAAATCTATAAGTTATTGTTCCCTGTTGATTATTCACAGAGTTAATGGAATTGAACTTAGTTCGTCTTGCTGCTCTTAGCGCTTCCTGACGTAGTGCGCTATTGGGAGTATTGGTCCCTCTTCCTATCTCTGCATTAACTACGTTACCTCGCGGGTCAACAGTTATTGCAACAACTACTGTCCCATAATCATCAACAGAATAGCTAGGTTGCGCTAGGCCTCCACTGCCAAGGCTTCGTCCTCCAAGGTCATAGGTACCTATGCCGCCTAGTCCTGAAGTTCCTCCTTTAGTATCACTTCCTGTAGAAACACCCTGGGTGCCACTACCCTCTGTTTCTCCTCTGTCGCCTGCCGTTTCTCCAAACAAGCCACTCACAGCTCTGTTTATCTCTCTCTGTCGGCGCTCCTCCTCTTCTCTCTTCTTTCGTGCTTCCTCTTCAATACGTCGTTGTTCTTCGAGCTGACGACGACGCTGTTCTTCTTCTCTTTTAGCCTCTACTTCTATAGTTGGATCAGTGTTTTGTGTAATCAGTGGAGATTCCGGTGCATACTCAGGAATTTCAGGCCTGTTAACCACCTCGGGAGCTATTTCCTGATAAGGAGGCTCTGTAGTGCCGTACGAATTCTCAACACTTCCAAACATTACGGGAATTCCTTCCAACTCATCAGGAGGTGTCATAATTGTAAAATACGAAAACAAAAGAATTACCAGGAGCAGTGCCGCAAAGACAGCTGATCCCACAATTCCACTTATTTCTTCTCTTGTTATCTGCATTATAATGCCTATCTTTTAATTAAGACAAGTAGTTTCGATTTCGGTTTAAGTTGGGCGAGTCATCAAAACCATTTTGAATTGATTTTGATTTGCTATATCCAATATCCTTACAATTTCCCTATACGGCACTTCTTCATCAGCATAAAGAGCCACAAATATATCAGGCTCTGCGCTATATACCGATTGCAAAAACGGTGTGATATCATCAAACACGATTTGTTGTTCACGCTCATTTGCATTGGCCACATAATAATTCAGATCCTTATCAATTGTGAGTCGGGTTATTGGCTTTGCCTGTGCCTGTTGTTGTGATTTTGGGAGCAATACCTTTATTGAATTTGGCACAACAATAGTAGAAGTTATCATAAAGAAAATAAGCAACAGAAATATAACATCTGTCATGGACGCCATACTAAAAGTTGCTTCAACATTGAATCTTTGTTTTAATGCCATAATATCATCTGTTAAAGTTATGATGCAGGTTCATTCAATATATCCATAAACTCCATCACTCTCATCTCAAGTTTATTCACAATTCCTCTGATTCTGGTAGTCAGGTAGTTGTAGGCAAACAAGGCAACAATCCCCACTGCAAGTCCACCAACTGTAGTTACCAATGCTTCATATATACCTGTAGAAAGAATATTCACATCAACATTAGCACCAGCACTGGCCATACTCATAAATGCCTTAACCATACCGGTAACAGTTCCGAAGAACCCAATCATTGGAGCTCCTGAAGCCGCAGTAGCTAATATTGGTAATCCTTTCTCTAATTTTGACACCTCAATATTACCTTGATTTTCGATTGTAGACATCACGTCTGAAGTGGGTCTTCCCAGTCTCGTAATTCCCTTTTCCACCATTCTAGCCGAAGGGGTGTCGGTTGTGCTACATAAGCTAAGTGCAGTATCTATTTTACCATCAAGAATATAATCTTTAATTCTGTTCATAAAAGAAGCGTCTTCTTTCCCGGCTTTGTTTATAACTAACGTTCTCTCAATCAGCACATACACAGACAACAAAAGCAATAGAAGAAGGACAATCATTATCCATCCCCCTTTCATTGCGAGGTCCAGAGCATTCATCGTTTCTTGCGGTGCCACGTCTGTTGCAACCTGTTGCACTTGCTGAAAAGTATCTTGTACTGTCGTGATTTGTAATAAGTTCATTGTGTCAAATTATTAATTACTTGATGTAAAGATAATATTAAAAATAGATTTTACAGAATTAAGTTGTTGGGTTTAAGCAATTTTTATAAGCTTTGATTGTTTTTTCAAGCCCCATATATAAAGCATCGCTTATCAGAGAATGCCCAATGGATACCTCTTTCAACCAAGGTATACTCTTTGATAGGAAACCAAGATTCTCAAGATTTAAGTCATGCCCTGCATTTACACCCAGTCCCAATTTTCGAGCCAACGTAGCTGCTTCCACATATCGTTTAACAGCCACATCTCTGTCCTGCACATACAGCTCAGCATATGGTCCTGTATAAAGCTCAATTCTATCTGCGCCTATTTCCGACACCATCTTAATCATCTCGGGGATTGGGTCTACAAAAATGGATGTTCTGATTCCAAGCGATTGAAATTCATTTACAACATCAATCAAAAAGTCTTTATTGAGTACCGTATCCCAGCCTGCGTCTGAAGTGAGAGTATTCTCTGCATCAGGCACTAATGTCACCTGAGTGGGTCTTATTTTCCTAATCAGTGAAATAAAGTTCGGAGTTGGATTGCCTTCAATATTAAATTCTGTAACTATTTTGGGTTGCAAGTCATACACATCACTATATCTGATATGTCTCTCATCGGGTCGTGGATGTATTGTTATACCCTCTGCACCAAACTCCTGACAGTCAACAGCTGCTTGAATCAAATCAGGTATATTGCCACCCCTTGAATTACGAATTGTGGCAATCTTATTAATATTAACGCTAAGTTTTGTCATTGAACTAAATACTAAAAAATCTATTATATTGATAACCTTTAACCTCAAAGCTGATAAAAAACATATTTAAGCTTTGTATTAAATAAAAAATTATCATCTTTGTAAAGTGCTACAAAAGTAATACGAAATTACGATTTTGCCTAAAAAACAGATGAAAGATTTTATACAGGAACAAACGGAGAAGCAATTGTTGTCATTTACGGCTGAGAACTTTCTGAGCTTATCTGACACCGAAAACTCGCTAGTTTTGATTGAAGTTCCATTAATTGATTACACGCTCACAGACATTGCAAGAATTGTTGAAAGCAACAATGCACACATAATGAATCTATTCGTTTTGCCGGTTGCTGACGGCAATACACTGCTCTTGTCTGCCAAGTTAAACCTGATTGATATCTCTCCTGTATTGATGAGCTTTGAACGATTCAATTACAGAGTTGTTTACTACCGAATGAAAGAAGGCGTGGTAACTGACACCCACAAAGCAAGGCTTGACGAACTTCTTTACTATTTGGACATGTAAAGTAAATTCTCACACAACAACAATTAGGTTTACATAGTTTCTAGATTAATTCACAGAAAAATCATCATTATCACATAAAATGAAAATAGCATTGTTCGGAGGGATTTTCCCAGGTAGCCTTTCAGAGAAAGCACAGACACAAAAAGCTATTATATATGAAATCCTAAAGCGATATCCTGCAGAAATAGTGTTGCATAAGAACTATTTCAATTCATTGCCACAGGAAACGAGAAAGGGAATTAACGCTCAGGAAGAGATATTCACATTTCTACCTCATTCAGACCTGGTGCTGAGCGTGGGAGGTGATGGAACATTTTTACGTACTGCAGCAGAAATTGGTTCAACAAATATTCCGGTACTCGGCATAAACACAGGAAGGCTGGGTTTTCTGGCCGATGTTAACATCAATAATATTGAAGAAACCCTGGATGAAATATTCTCCGGAAACTATAAAACAGAAGATCGTTCATTGCTTAGCATAAAAAGTAGCGACAACACCTCCATAAACGAAACAAAGCTCTGTGCACTAAACGAGATAGCAATTTTGAAACAAGACACGGCCTCGATGCTCAGCATTCACACCTACATCAATGGTGATTTTCTGACCACTTATCAATCTGATGGGCTAATACTTGCAACCCCCACGGGCTCCACAGCCTACTCTCTCAGTGTAGGAGGACCAATCTTAATGCCTGAATCTCCCAGTTTTGTTCTGACCCCCATCGCACCCCACAATCTTACAACACGACCTCTTGTTATCCACGATCAGTCACGACTCAGATTTGTTGTGGAAAGCAGAAGTAACAGTTTCCTTGTATCGCTGGATGGTCAGTCTCAGGTATTTCGAACAAGCGTAGAGATAGAAGTTTTCAAAGCTAACTATACCCTAAAGGTTATAAAGCGTACAGGACACACATTTTACGAAACACTACGCGACAAACTTATGTGGGGTGTTGATGTTAGAAAATAAAAAAACCGGCAAGAATCAGATCTGCCGGTTTCAGTACCTTATTTTTAATAGATATTATTTAATACCTAATTTTGTCTTAACAAGTGGTGTTGCATCCTCAGTTGCATCGTTAATATATACAATCGGGGACTCTCTTGTGGTAACATCAAATATATATGCATAACCTTTTTCATCACCAACATCCTTGATGGCTTTCGAAATTTTCTGTTGAACCGGGGCCAACAACTTCTGTTGCAATTCACCCATTTCATTTTGGCTGTTCTGCAAGAACATTTGATAGCGTTCCTGTAGTTGCTCTAATTGTTTTTGTTGGTCAGCAAGAGTTGATTCAGAAGCTGTTGCTGCCCCTTTTTGAAATTCTTCTGCTTTCTTGTTATATTCTTCAATAATTGCCTGGCCGCTTTTAGATATTTCCTCTTGTTTTTTATCCAATTGATTTTCAATTTCAGGAACTTCCGGCATCAGACTAAATATTTCCGCAGCTTTAACGTAAGCTATTTTATTTTGCGCAACTGCTGCTAATGGCGCTATGGCCAACAGTAAAACAATAAGTTTTCTAGTCATAATAATAATGAATAATGTTTTGTTATTTTTAAAATTTGTCTGCAAAGGTAGTATTTATTTGGTTATTAATAACCTAATCTTGCCAAAACTTGATCACTGATATCTATACTTGGCGATGCAAATATGATAGAAGAGGCCGAAGCCCTGTCGATAACCATCTGATAAGAGCTGGCTGTAGCTATGTCTTTTATAACATTATAAATATCATCCTGTATGGGTTTCATAAAGGCCTCACGCCTTTTAAACAATTCCCCCTGATTGCCAAAATAGCTTTCTCTCAACTTATTAATTTCATTCTCTTTGGCAACAATTTCATTTTCACGTTTGGTTTTCTCATCTCCCGCAAGGAAAACAAGGTCTGCCTGATATTTCTTATACATTGCCTCAACTTCTTTTCCGGCCTTATCAACCTCATCTTGCCATTGAACTGAAAGAGCTTCCAATTGCTTGTTTCCGTTTTCAAAAGCAGGTATTTTATTGAGGATATACTCCATATCAACCAATGCATACTTTTGTGCAAAAGCGCTTGTAAAAGCGAAGGTCATGAATATACCTAATACAAAAATAGTCTTTCTCATAATTGTAAGTTTTAGTTGTTCATCAGTATAAAAGACATTGGAAAAGAGTTTTAGTTTAGAATGTAATCTATAAATAACATTAAAACTCCTGTCCAATAATAAAGTGGAACTGACTGCCACTATTATTTCTACTACCCCTGATCGGGTCAAATCCGTACGCCCAGTCAATTCCCATCAATCCAATCATTGGCAGGAAGATTCGAGCACCCACTCCGGCTGATCGTTTCAAATCAAAAGGATTAAAATCCTTTACTTCATACCATGCATTACCGGCTTCAATAAAACCAAGCATATAAATAGTTGAACTTGGTTCAAGGATAAGAGGATAACGCAATTCAAGTCCCAAACGTGTATAGGCCCTGGCTTGCTGAGCAACAGAGTTGTTGTCATATCCTCTAAGTGCAACATTCTCTGTAGCAAATGAAGTAGAGTAACCGCTCATACCATCACCCCCAACGTCAAAAGTCTCAAACGGGGTTTGCTTGTTCTTATTGTAGTGACCCAACAATCCATATTCAACTCTGGTTGCCAATACAGGAGTACGTTTAACTGTAAGTGGTGCAAGCGGTGTGTAAGTTCTTATTTTGAGTTTCCATTTGTGATACTCATTCCATGTATATTTTGAAGGATTATTGTAAGCCAATTTAGAATAGTCCTTTCCATCAATCAAAGAGAAGGGTGGAGTTGCAGATACACTTAGTGTAAACTGAGACCCCATACGGGTATAAAGTGGATTGTCAATAGAGTTTCGCATTAGGGTAAGCCCAAAAGTAACACTGTTACTATTACCTGTTTGGAAAGGGAACTGATTCCACGACCAGTTTTTCAATCTGTAAAGCTGATAGCCAAATTCTCCCATAATCTGAAAATAGTCATCGGGCCAATCCAAGCGCTTACCATAACCAACAGAAGCACCAATCATTTCAAATACCTGGTTCGGGTCATAAGAATACTCCATCATATCCTGATAATACCCACCGCCATAACCTCCATAACCGTAACCTCCATATCCATAACCATAACCGCTGCCATATCCATATGAATAAGGGTTGTAATAGCTGTTTTGTGAATAATAATTGGAATTTAGTCCCGTATATCTTGAATAGTACGCACTTAGAGAAAAGTTGTTCGGGCGTTTGCCACCAAACCAAGGCTCTATAAATGAGAATTGATAAGATTGATAGTATTGTCCGTTTGTCTGAGCACTTAATATTAGCGTTTGTCCTTCACCCTGCGGAATAATACCTCTGTAATTTTGACGGTCAATAAGGTTTTTAATTGAGAAGTTGTTCAGTTTCAAACTCAACTTACCAACCAATCCGGTAACACCCCATCCCGCAGAAAACTCAATCTGGTCATTACCTTTTGAAGTCAGCGGATATGTCAAGTCAACCGTTCCATCCTCCTGGTTAGGATTAACTCCCGGTTGCAGGTTCTCAGGGTCAAAGTGTCCCGTCTGTGCAATTTCACGGATAGAACGAATAAGGTCATCCTTACTAAACACCTCACCCGGTTTTGTTCTCAACTCACGACGAATGATATCCTCATACAGGCGATCATTTCCCTGAATGATTACATTCTTAATTGTTGCTTTGGGACCTTCAATAACTCTAAGCTCCAAATCTACCGAGTCAGCTTCAATGTTAATTTCAATTGGATCAATATTAGAAAACAGGTATCCTTGATTTTGATATAAATTAATTGCAGCATCATCATCCTGAATCAATCTGTCATTAAGCTTCTTCTGATTATAGATATCACCGGGATTCATGTTCAAGGTACGTGCCAGGTCCATAGAACTGTATTGAGTATTTCCGACCCAGTTTATTGAGCGAATAAAATATTTGGGTCCCTCATCAACTTCGATATCAATATTCAATGTCTTATCATCGGCCTTGTAAACCGAGTCACGAATAATTTCGGCATCGCGATATCCAAGCTCATGATACTTATTTATGAGATTCTTCTTATCTTCCTTATAAAGGCTCTCAACGAACTTCTTTGTTCTGAACAAGTGACGAATATTGCCCTTTTCGTTGGTCTTCTTCATTGCCCATTTCAATTTTGCATCAGAGATATTTTCATTTCCTGAGAGATTAATCTTCCGAACTTTAATTTTCTCTTTCTTGTCAACCTCAATATCTAATATAACCTGATTTTTACCACTTACGTCCGGGCGCTGCATGATATTTACAACAGCATCACCAAATCCTTTCTCATCAAAATAGCGTTCAATAATAGTTTTGGCAGTGTTCAACTGATTGGGAGTAATTTGAACCCCTTTTACCATTGACACTTTTTTCTCAATGTCCTCACGTTCGCTCTTTTTCATACCTATATAGCGAATATCCGACACTCGTGGTCTGTCTGTCAGTCGTATTTCAATCCATGTGCTGTCACCTTCTATTTTGGTTTGCAAAATCTTAATATCAGAGAACAACCCCTGTCTCCAAAAGCGCTTTACCGCATTGGTCAGTTCCTCTCCCGGAACTTGAATTTCCTGCCCTACTTCCAGTCCCGCATATCCGGTCAATACAAAGGTTTGATCTTCATACATTGTGCCCTCCACACCTGTCACATCAATTCCTGCTATGATATACTTTTTTGGTGTGCCTGTATAGTTTACAACGGGCAACTCTTCTTCCTGATCAACAATGATTGTGTCATTGGAATTGATCTGACCAAAGGCACAGAATTGCGAAATAAAGGCAAATATTATAATCAGATTTACTATTCTCTTCAACATTGCTATTTTTTTATTCTGCTTTGAATGTATTATCAACGCAGTCTGTATCAAAATTTATAACTTTTCTTTTTCTATCTGTTCACTAGTTTTGCCAAAACGTCTTTCTTTTTTTTGAAAATCGATAATGGCTTCATAAAAATTCTCTTTACCAAAGTCAGGCCAAAACACATCAGTGAAAATCAATTCAGAGTATGCAACCTGCCAAAGCAGAAAATTACTAATTCTCACATCCCCCCCTGTTCTTATCAACAAGTCAAGCTCGGGAAATCCCTGAGTAGTAAGATATTGCTCAATTGTTTTTTCTGTAATATCATCTTCGACCAAGTCTCCTTTATTAATGTCGCGGGAAATTTTCTTAATTGCTTCGGTAATCTCCCAGCGTGACGAATAGCTCATTGCAACAACAAGAGTTAAGTTTTCTCCTCCTGATGTTTCTTTCTCAGATTGCTTAATAGCATTCCGGGTTTTTTGAGGCAATCGCTCAATATCACCTATGTAGCGCAGTCTAACACCATTAGCAGTCAGGTCATCCGTCTCTGCTGCAACAGCCTGAACCATCAAGTCCATCAATACATCAACCTCCTCTTGTGGTCTCAGCCAGTTTTCTGTTGAAAACGCATATACAGTAAGGTATTTAACACCTACCTCTACAGCTGCTTTCACAACATCTTTTACCGATTGAACTCCTCTGACATGACCTTCAGTTCGCTCCAAGCCTCTTTGCTTAGCCCATCGTCCGTTGCCATCCATTATAATAGCAACATGATTTGGTATATTACTTACATTTATATTGTCCAACAATGACATATTATCGTTATGTTATTATTATTACGGTCCACAGCATGCATCCCCTCTGAGACCAAACTCCCAGGTAACGAAAAGCATAGTTAGTGAATACCAGTCACGATTTTTTAAAAAACCACTCTTTATTCCAAAAGGAGCATCCAGGCTCCAATCACTTCCTTTCTTCGTCACATCAAAGTCATCACCAAAAAGTTTTCTCATCGAAAATTCAACTCCAATATTCAGCTTGTCTTTCAGTTTATACTTAAAGCCAACACCCAGAGGGATGTTTGCATTAAAGAACTTGTGATCGCCTGATGCGTACGTGGCCCCCAATCCTGCAAACAGATACGGAGTATATGGCCTTGCATCCATATAAGAGAACTTATTACTGTAAGGAAAAAAATTATATTCTATCTGACCGCCAAGATCTACAAAAGCTCTTTTGAATGACATTTGATTGTCGTGAGGAAAAATATTGCCGGCATCTGTACTATTCCCTGACACAACACCTGCAACCAGATTTGTTTTAACTGCCCAATGTAAGTTCAGATTGTATCTCCACATAAATCCACCCATAATATTTGGATGCATAAAGAGCTTCGTTCTGTTGGCGTCACCCATATAAAAGGATGTCCCCAACAAAGGACCAATCTCATATTTATACTCCTGTGCCAGTGATTTTGTTGAATGTAAAGAGATTGAAACCACTAGCAGGAAAAAGAAAAAAATCTTTTTAATCATCATGCTATAATATTGGTATATTACCTCTTTAACGCAAAGAATCACCAAAAAGTATTATACGAACAACTATTTAGCCAGTTTATTGAGTCTCCCTCTCCAAACATCTACCAATTCAATGTCTCTGCCGGATTTTCCACCGAAAATCCATATATAATCATTTGCATCTGTCAATACAGTTGCATTTTTTCTCAATGCAAAACCCTCAGGCACAACCTGATTTTCTCCACCCGACGACCAATTGATTCCATAATCTGAATTATAAAGGATATTTTCATACCCGTCATAAACCAGCATATACACCTTTTTGTCGTAATAAAATAGTGAAGCAGTAATAACGTCAATGGGCTTACCACTTGCTGTTTCAGGCTCCTGATGAATTACATTTATATTATTGCTTTCTTCTTTTAAAATCCATACTTCTTTATTAGTATCTCCTGACATAGAGTTACCACCAAACAAAGCAATATAATTACCTCCATAAATGCTCGGCTTTGAAAAACCTATCGACGAAAAATTCTCAACGGGCATATCTTCTCCGACCACATTCTTTTTATTATATGCAGAGAAGTCTATTGTGGTTATGAAGTATATCTCACTATCAATATCAGCAGCTGCCAATATCACCATATCTCCGGAAGTCGTTGACATAGCTCCATAAATAGCGATTACGGGATATTCAAAATTCACATTGCTCCATGCCAAACCATCTGAAGAACTATAAACATCACCATCATCTCCCAAAACAAACAACATTGTGCCTTCTGCATCCGGTAGCGAAACAAACGAGCTCAAAGAAATATTATTGGGCAAACCCGCCACTACAGCAGGCTCCCACTCTGCAGCCGAATCACTGGCAGACACAGCAGCTTTAAGTATACCGTTTGAATAATAATAGGTGATAAAGTTTCCGTTGTATGATATTGTTTTCTGTTGCTCAACCGGCGGCTGAAGATAATTACCGGCAATTTGATTCCAAGTTATAATATAAGGATCCTGCTGATGAATATTTATCGAAATTTGATAGGTCATTTTTGTGTTTTGGTCCTCTGCAGTTGTCTCAATGGAGCTTAAGCGATGGAATGAAATTGAGTCTTTACCATTCCAAATAAATGTACTATCCTTATCTTTAAGTGCAAGGACCACATTTGTAAAAGAACTGGTGGTCTTCCCACTGATTTCAAGAAGGACACTATCTACATTAAACAGATACGGAAGTGAATCCCGATTAAAAATCTTTCCGTTCAATTGATCTATACTAAACTTAGTATCGCTTAAATAAAGAGATGTGTCAGTTTTGGAACTCAAACTGAATGAGTATATTTGGGCATCTTTTGAGGCATCATAATCTACGCTTTCAGAACCGAGACAAGAACTCATCAAGATAGCTCCCAATAGTGTAATAACAGACTGTCTAAGATATTTTAATATCATTTGTTTCTATAAATATTGTACAATAGGTATAAGCTTTGCAAAAGTAGAAATATTTTTGTCCTAAACCATAGTAATGCATCTATTTAAATAATATTTTGAGTTATTTTATTCTTTAAATGATAGATTTGAGACGCTCCCAGGTATCTCACAGCAGCTCCCGTGAGGTCTAAACGAGGAGCTGCCACTCCTTTATTTAAGACCATAGGCGAGACCTCTATAAAGGCTTCATCCCACAAGCCCGCATCAATAAATGATTGAGTAAGCCTTGCGCCACCCTCTACCAATAAGGAAGAGATATTTCGTTCATGCAGTTCTTTCAACATCCCTATATTCCCCTCTTTTCCAAAACTCAAAACAAGAACGCTTACATTGTCCTTAACCACGGGATAGTCACTCAAAGCTGTGAACACAATCACTTCGGAAGACTCGTCAAACAATGCCATATCCTTATCCATCACACCTTTTTTATCAATCACTATCCGCACAGGATTATGTCCATACCACAGTCGGGTATTTAATCTGGGATTGTCAAGACGCGCAGTATTTGTTCCCACCATAATAGCATCCAGTTCAGCACGCAAGCGATGTACAGACATTGAGCTTATCTCATTTGAAAAGCGGGCAGGTAATTGCATATCACCTAATTCACGGGTATAATCAATATAGCCGTCTGCACTCTGTGCCCATTTCAGCACAACATAAGCCCTATTTAAAATCTGACTCACTAAGAATGTTTTGTTTTGCTGTCTAACTTCATCCTCCAGTACCCCCACAGTTACATCAATTCCTGCATCCCTAATTAATTTAATTCCTCTGCCCGAGACCGAAGGGTTAGGATCCTGAGTGCCCACAACTACACGCTTAAAGCCATGCTTAACAATCAGTTCTGCACATGGAGGAGTTTTGCCATAGTGTGAACAAGGCTCCAGAGATACATAGATTTTTGATTCAGGCAATAAGTTTTTGTCAGACACACTCTCTACAGCGTTCACCTCAGCGTGAGGACCTCCATATTGACGGTGAAATCCTTCACCAATAATTTGATCATTATGCACAATCACTGCCCCCACCATTGGATTGGGTGAAACAAAACCACATCCGTTGGCAGCAAGCTGCAAACAACGATGCATATATTTCTCATCTGTTGTCATTATTTTCTATCTTTGTCTTTACAATAATCATAAAGCACATTCAGGTAAATGCAAAATATCATTCAAGCTATAAACAACGGACTAAAAGATAAATACTCTCAGTCCGAAATCAGGGTGATGACTAATCTAATTCTACATAAAGAGTTTAATCTCTCACCTGCTGATATTTTGACACACAAACATACCAATTTTTCTGACTCTGACATCAGCAAAATTGAAGAAATAATGGCTCGTCTACAAAAATCAGAACCTATCCAATATATCTTAGGCGAAACTGAGTTTTACAACTTAAAGTTCAAAGTCAATCCTCATGTTCTTATTCCACGTCCCGAGACCGAAGAACTTATCGAGTGGATTATATCAGACAATGAGAAGAAAACACCTACTATTTTAGACATAGGTACAGGTAGCGGCTGTATTGCAATAACTCTGGCAAAGAAAATAAGCGGTGCCCGTGTGCATGGATGGGACATATCGGAAGAAGCACTGAAAACAGCAACTGGTAATGCTCAACTCAATAATACAATCGTCGCCTTCGCCCAAAAGGACATTCTTAACGAAAGGGCGAGCAATATATCGTTCGACATTATTGTAAGCAATCCACCATATATTGCAGAAAATGAAAAAAAAGACATGGAGTCAAACGTTTTAGACTATGAGCCTCACATTGCTCTGTTTACACCCAACGAAGACCCTCTTATATTCTACCACACTATTGCCGACTTTGCCATGCAAAGCCTTGCATCGGGGGGTATTCTATATTTTGAAATAGGATATGCAAAAGGAGATGAAGTAATATCCATGCTCAATGACAAAGGATACCAACAACCAGAACTGCGACACGACCTCTCCGGTAACCCACGAATGATAAAAGCGATCAAACCATTATGACAAACAATAACCAAAAACCACCAATATCAGAAGAGAAAGCGCTCTCGCGCATGATGCATATCTGTGCGAGAAAAGAGTATTGTACGCATGATATTGAGCAGAAGCTGAAGAGGCTGCAGATAGACGACGAAGCCATAGAACGAATCATCACCAAGCTGTTGAAAAATCGCTTTGTTGACAATGAACGATACACGCGCAGCTATGTCAGCGACAAACTTCGTTTTTCCAAATGGGGAAAAACAAAAATCACCTACCACCTCAGACACAAAAGAATTAACGATAAAACAATAGAGGAAGTTTTTAGCGAGTTTAGCAACAAACAACTTACCGATGCTCTTGAGCCAATCATAATCAAGAAGCTCAAAAGCACGAAGGCTGACGGCGAATACGAACTGCGAAACAAGGTGATACGCTATGCCCTGGGACGCGGCTTTAATATGGACGATATCATAAACTGCCTTAATCGTATAAAAGCAGAACAATGAAATTTTCCTCAAGCTCATCCGGCATCATTTTCAGCAAAACATGTGCACACTGTGGCGTTCAACTAATCAGTCACGAAACAGCACTTTGCTTATCATGCATTCAAAAAATGCCCCTATCCAACAACTACGACCAACCCAACAATGCAGCAGAAATACGAATAGCAGGCCGTTTCCCCTTCGAACGTGTTGCTACTTATGCACTTTACACAAAAGGCGGCGTTTTGCAACCTTTAATACACAAGCTCAAGTACAAAAACAAAAGAGATATTGGAATCGATTTAGGCTATGCATTTGGATGTGAGATATCGGGCAGTCAATTCATTTCGCCAGTAGACCTGATTGTACCGGTACCTCTCCATATCAAAAAAGAGAGAAAGCGCGGATACAACCAGGCAATGATGATAGCCACGGGGCTTTCTAACAGCACCGGCATACCCATATCAACAGGAAATCTGCTGAGAACGTTACATAACCCTACACAGACCAAACTTTCTGCCAAACAACGCTGGGAGAATGTTGCAGGAATATTCTGTGTGAAAAATCCGGCAGAGTTTGAAAACAAACATCTGCTGCTGGTAGACGATATCATAACCACCGGCTCAACTCTCGAGGCCTGTGCACATGCTATAGAACATTGTAGCAACGTCAAAATCAGCATAGCAGTCGTAGGAATGGCAGATTAGGGGTAAGTGTATTAAATAAAAAACTGACAAAGTATCGCCAATACCAATAAAATCTATTATTTTTGTATATATTTTGAGATTTAAAAAGTTATATTGTTACTATGATTAATGTAGAAAAACTTACAGCAGAAAAACTTCTGGACATTAAAGCTATCAAGCTACAACCAGCCAACCCATTCACCTGGGCATCAGGATGGAAATCACCTATATATTGCGACAACCGCAAAATTATGTCATATCCCAAAACTCGTAATTTTATCAAGATTGAGTTTGCAAGATTAATCCTCGAAAAGTATCCAAATGCAGAGGCTATTGCCGGCGTTGCCACTGGTGCCATAGCGCCCGGTGCCATTGTTGCCGACTTGCTTGGTCTTCCATTCGTGTATGTTAGATCTGCACCAAAGGGACATGGACTTGAAAACCTGATTGAAGGCGACTTACGTCCAAAACAAAAGGTAGTTGTTATCGAAGATCTTATCTCAACCGGCGGAAGCAGCCTCAAGGCAGTAGAGGCCATTCGCAACAATGGTTGCGATGTACTGGGAATGACTGCTATATTCAGCTACAATTTCCCCGAATCAGAAGCAGCAATGAAGGAAGCTCGTGTTGAACTGACTACACTAACCAACTACGACGCAATACTCGACGAAGCACTTCGCACAGACTATATAGAGGAATCAGAACTCAGTACATTGCGCGATTGGAGAAAGGCGCCATCAACCTGGGGAAAATAGACATCACAATTAAATAAAACGTTATTCATGACTGAGTTTACCAGTGATATAAAGAAAATACCTCACAGCGATGAGAATATATTTCGTGTACTTTCGGATTTAAGTAAATTGAATCTGATAAAGGACAAGATTCCACAAGACAAAATACGAGATTTCAGTTATGATACCGACTCTGTTTCATTCAGAGTAGATCCCGTTGGTCAAGTACGCTTCAACGTTATAGAGCGGGAACCCAACAAACTGGTCAAATTTAAATCAGAGAATCTTCCGTTCGAAACTTTCCTATGGATTCAGCTCGTACCTAAAGCCAACGACGACACCCGAATGAAGATTACATTGCGTGCCGATCTAAATCCTTTGATTAAAGGAATGGTATCAAAACCCCTGAAAGATGGAATGGGTAAAATCGCAGATTTGATTGCATCGCTGCCCTACGACACTATAGAATAAAGGAACAATTCAAACAACAAAATAAAAGAGACTGTCAGTAAAGTTATACTTCACCTGACAGTCTCTTGCATGTATAAGACATCCACACACTCAATTAATTAAAGTGTGGAAAATATGATTTAATAAGTAAGCACTCTTGGGAGTGTTTTTGCCTCTTCAACCCATTTCTCAACAACTGCCAGAGAAGGAGTTCTTCTAACAAGTTTTTTCTCTTCGTTCACTTCTTCCATTTTTGCAGTTAGGTTTTCAGCATTTCTCTGTGCCAGCTCAGGAACAGTATCCACACCTGCAGCTTCAAGAAGCTCAGCATACTCTTGTCCCACACCGTTGATTCTGAAAAGATCAGCCATGTTGGCAAATCTCAGGATTAGTTTTAGTGAAATACCTGTTGCCTCAGCCAGTTCCTTGCGTTGTTTGGGAGTTTGTGTACACTCAAGAAGTTTATCAGTAGTGTTAACTCCTGCTTCTCTCATTTTCTCGCCCATTACTGGACCGATACCTTCAATTTCTTCAATTTTATAGTTTGCCATTGTTTTGATATTAATTAATTGTTATCATTTTCCACAAGTATATAAAATAATGTTCATATAACAAGCATTCCGGAGGTTTTCAGACAAACCATGTGGAAAAAATCCACACTTACCGTGCCTACATGCTGCTTATAGCTTCACTCAGTTCATCCGTCAGTTCCAGGTTATGAAACACACTCTGCACATCATCTTCATCCTCAAAAGCGTCTATCATTTTCATAATAGCAAGAGATTGCTCCAGTGGCAGCACCTCGGTATGATTTGGAATTCGTTCCAGTTCGGCACTTTGAGCTTGCACACCGAGCTTATTAAGCACTTCGGCAACTTTCCCGAAATCAGCAAATGCAGAGTAAATAA
>CAYFUQ010000001.1:0-78495 GCA_964346415.1 uncultured Proteiniphilum sp. | reverse complement strand
AGCTTATTAAGCACTTCGGCAACTTTCCCGAAATCAGCAAATGCAGAGTAAATAAGATATACCTCATCCTCTTCTTCAAAAGACTCCGCTCCGTGCTCAATCAGTTCCAGCTGAAGTTCATCCCAATCCATCTCAAGATTCTCTTTCAGAATTGTAAAAACGCCAAATCTGTTGAAAATAAACTCCAGCGAACCATTTGTCCCCAGACTTCCCCCATATTTATTAAATATAGACCTTACTATCGCAACAGTTCTGTTTAAATTGTCAGACATACACTCCACAAAGACAGCTATTCCATGAGGCCCATACCCCTCAAAGCTCAGAAACTCATAGCTTTTGGAATCAGCACCCGATGCACGCTTTATAGCTCTGTCTATATTGTCTTTGGGCATATTTGCTCCCCGTGCATTCTGCACAGCATTACGCAGTGCAGGATTGGTTTCGGGATTTCCATCCAATCCGTTTTCCTTAACAGCAACAGTTATCTCCTTCAGGATACGCGCAAATATCTTTCCTCTCTTTTTATCCTGCGCACCCTTTCTTGCTTTTATGTTCGACCATTTACTGTGTCCAGCCATTTTGTTATCTTTTTTATTATTTATATGTGATTATTACAAAGATAATCAACGAGAGGTATTATTCACAATTTTCGTGTGACAAAGTTTACAGGCAAATGATCAACTCTTTATTAAATCCAACAGTTTCTTCACCGCCTCCCCCACACTTGGCTCACTGCCCAGCAGAGTTACAAACCTGCTGCCGATAATTGCACCCGACGCATTTTCGCAAGCAGCGTCAAAAGTAACCTTGTTGGAAATACCAAAACCGATAAGTCTGGGATTATTGAGGTTCATAGCATTCACACGACGGAAATAGCTGAGGTTCTCGTCTCCAAAGGCCGACTTGGAACCTGTGACAGAAGCCGACGACACCATATATATAAAGCCGCGAGTATTTTGGTCAATCATTCGGATGCGCTCTTCGGAAGTCTCGGGAGTGATAAGCATAATCATATGGATACCATATTTCTCAGCAATGGCTTTATATTCATTCTGATAATCTGCAAAAGGCAAATCGGGAATTATCACACCATCGATACCACAACGTGCAGCTTCGGCACAGAAGTTTTCAAAACCAAATCGCATTATAGGATTGAGATACCCCATCAGCACCAGTGGAATTGATACTGTGTCGCGAACATCGGTCAACTGACGAAACAGCTCCCTGAGCGTCATGCCATTCCTTAATGCCTGTGTGCCCGATGCTTGAATAACGCTGCCATCTGCCATAGGGTCACTGAATGGTATCCCAATTTCCACCACATCAACACCATTTTTCTCCAATGCCTGCAACACGGGCACTGTGTCGTTGAGTGAAGGGTAGCCTGCTGTAAAATATATAGAAAGAACATTTTTGTTCTTATTTGCAAAAAGTTGATCTATTCTGTTCATTGTTTTATCTGTTTTATAAATTGTTTGATTGATGTTATGTCTTTAAGGGCGGGTGCAGTTTCAAAACGACTGTTGATGTCAATACCTGACAAACGGGGATGCTCAAAAAGAAGCAACTCTTCTGCATCAGACAGTCCGATACCGCCGCTTAGCAAGAATGGAGTATCACCGCGATAGTCCTTCAGCACCTGCCAGTTGAACTGCCGCCCCGACCCACCGTAACTATCGGTTTGGGTATCAAAAAGGAAGTAATCACAACTGCCTTCATACAGCATCATCTCGTCAGCAGGAAAAGTATTGCCAACACTAAAAGCCTTTATAACCCTCACACCCGAAGAGCGCAAGCGACGGCACTGGTTGGCTGTTTCACTTCCATGAAGCTGCACATAGTGAAGACCAAAGTCTGACACCTTATCTATTATGGTATCATAATCTTCGTTCACAAACACCCCTACCCGCTTTGCCTGTACAGGCATATATTCGGGCACCGACTCTACATAGCGCGGCGAACGGGGATAGAATATAAACCCCATCCAATCCAGTCCAAGTGCATCAGCCTCTTTTATATTTTCGGCATCTCGCATGCCGCACAGTTTGATAATCATTTCGAGTTTAGTTCAGCAATAAATTTATTGAGCGACTCACCCGGATTTTCAGTTTTCATAAAGTTCTCCCCAATCAAAAAGCCACGATAACCCGCCTGCCGCAACTCACACACAGTTTGCGGATTGGAGATACCGCTTTCGGAAACAAGAACCGCATCACGCGGAAGCAAATCAATCATTTGATATGATTTCTGAATATCCGTAACGAAAGTGCCAAGATTGCGATTGTTGATTCCAACAATATTATTTTCGGGAGCAACATACTCTATTTCGCTTTCGTCGTGCAATTCCAGTATCACATCCATACCCAACTCTTGAGAAAAGCGGGTAAACCTGCGACTCTCCTCCTTTGTCAACGCAGCCGCAATAAGCAGAATAGCACTTGCTCCTGCCAGTCGTGCCTCCATAATTTGGTACTCATCTATAATAAACTCTTTTCGCATTGCAGGGATTGACACCTGCCGAGTTACTGCTCTTAGGTCAGACTGAGTGCCTCCAAAATATTTCTCATCGGTGAGAACAGAAAGTGCGGCAGCTCCGGCCGCTTCATAAGCACAGGTAACTGTAGCCGCATCTGCTTCACGATTAATCCACCCCTTACTTGGCGAGCGACGTTTAAACTCAGCTATGATGCCGCTGGGCGAGTTGCGCAAAGCATCTGCCATAGAATAAATGGTTAACCTGCATTCTGCAAGTTGCTTTTCGAGGTCGCTATATGTAATTTCCGCCTTGTGACGGGCAACCTCCTCACGCTTATGTGCTATAATTTCGTGTAATATATCGTTCATATCTTTTTTTTTAACGGTTAATCTCAATAAACTTGTTCAATGCTCCCAATGCCTTTTTGCCATAAAGCGAGTCGCGGGCTATTTCGATACACTCCGCAATAGATTTATCCTGCTCAATAACCTGAATGGCAAAGGCGGCATTAACTGTCACCACATCCATCTGTGGCTGAGTGGCGGAAGCATTAAGGACATTTTTAAATATATCGGCTGCCTCCTTCACTGTTTCTCCCCCATAAATATCACTCTGTCTGATGCGATTGAAACCCAACTCTTCGGGAGTGAAAAGCTGTTCACCATCGTTGGTCACAACCTTAAAGCGATCTGTAAGTGAAATCTCATCGTATCCGTCCAAACTGTGCGCAATGCCAAACCGCTTACCGCTTGCCTGATAAATATAACTGTATAGACGCGACATAGACAGATCATAAACACCAAGAAACTGGCATTCGGGATTGGTGGGATTAATTAGCGGGCCAAGAACATTGAAAAAGGTACGTACGCCCAGACTTTTACGAACAGGGGCAACAGCCTTGAGTGCGGGACTGAAAAGAGGTGCATGAAGATAAGCGATATTACTCTCCTCCAAACTCTTGCGCAATCGGTCAAGGTCGGAAGCAAACGTCACACCCTGCTCTTCAATCACATTGCTGGAACCACTTACAGAAGTAGCACCATAGTTACCGTGCTTCACAACGGGATAACCAGCACCTGCCACAACAAAACAGGAAGCAGTCGATATATTAAACGAGTTTTTGCCGTCACCGCCGGTTCCCACAATATCTATTACCGGGAAATCTCCCAAATCAACCTTCAGTTGCATCTCTGCGAGCGCATCACGAAAACCCAGCACCTCATCAACCGATATGCTTCGCATCAAAAAAGCAGTAATGATGGCCGACACCTGTGTCTCTGCCACTTCCCCCCTTACGATGGCACCAAGCAATTCACGTGCCTCACCGCGTGTGAGATATTTATATTCCAATAGTTTTATTAATACATGTTTCAACATAATGCTATTCTTTTATCAGTTGTTTATTTGTGTCGCCACATCTATTGCTGTTTTCAGTGCCCCCAACTTATTGTTCACCTCCTGCAGCTCGCCCTCCTCACTGCTTTGAGCCACTATACCTGCTCCTGCCTGATACCACAACTCATTGTTGCGGCTCACGAATGTTCGGATGGTGATGGCCTGATTAATATCACCATTGAAACCAATAAAGCCAATACAACCACCATAAGCTCCCCGATTATGTGCTTCGATATCAGAAATAAGTTGCAACACTTTTCTCTTTGGTTCGCCCGAGAGAGTCCCTGCCGGGAATGTATCGAAAAATGCCTTAACAGGATGAGCATCATCGTTGAGAGTGGCACTGATGCGCGATACCAGATGGATGACATGTGAGTAGAACTGCAACTGACGCAGAAAGTCAAGCTTCACGTCATGTGCATTTTTGCTCAGGTCGTTCCGTGCCAGATCAACCAGCATCATATGCTCATCATTCTCTTTGGGATCAAGTTTCAACTCCTCTGCTGCCTTCATGTCCTGTTGCAGGTTTCCGGTTCGGCGGGCTGTTCCGCCAATTGGGTCAATGCTTATGGTTCGCCCTTTAATTTGACAATGTGTTTCGGGCGATGAACCAAAGATTCTGAATCCTCCGAAGTCAAAATAGAAAAGATATGGCGACGGGTTGATGGTGCGCAGTGCTCGATACACCTTGAAGTCATCGCCTGTGAAGCGTTGTACGAAACGACGAGACAAAACAATTTGAGACACCTCCTCATTCTCACAAAAACGAACGCCCTGACTCACATACTCTTTAAATTCCTCATCGGTTATTGTACTACTTTCATCACCATTAACAAAGAAATCGTACGACGCAAGATTCCTTGCATTGATACGGTTGATTATTGTTTGAAGGTCACTTTCTTCACCATCGCCAAGAAGTTCGATGATAGTAATTTCATCTTTTTGATGATCAAACACCAAAAGATATTTGTAGAGTATATAGCGCATATCGGGAGCATCATTCCGTTCCTCAACACTCTCCTTGATTGTAATGTTGTCGGTATATTTCACACAGTTGAAGGTGGTATATCCAAATAATCCGCAGTGCTGCGAACCCTCGCCCTCAATATTAAACTGTTGCATAAAACCTATTAATGCATCGGAGATGGTGTAGTCGTCCGACAAATGTTGCTGCTCCGTTTTCCCATCGGAGAAATGACGAAAGCAGTCGCCCCGGTTCACGTCTATATATGCAAGTGGTCGCAATCCTATGTAGGAAGTGCTGTTTTGGTTTGCCTGATAGTCCGAGCTCTCAAGCAGTGTAGATTGCGTGAATGCATCACGTACCTTCAGATATATGCTGACAGGAGTGTGAAGGTCACCCATTATCTTTTTGCTATTTGTGGTGAAATGGTAAGTCATAGCTGTTAATATTTTGATTCATATTTGAAATAGGTTTCTAAATCTTTGTCTCCGCGCCCCGAAAGAGTCAGAACAACAACATCATCTGCCTTAAACTGCAACTTGTCAAGCGCAGCCAGCGCATGCGATGACTCTAAAGCGGGGATGATACCATCGGAGCGAGTCAGATCAAAAGCGGCACGCAGTGCCTCATCATCATTAACGGCGACAACCTCAGCTCTTTTGGTTACAGCCAGATTGGCGTGAATTGGTCCCACACCCGGATAGTCGAGCCCTGCAGAGATAGAATAAGGCTCTGTTATTTGTCCGTCCTCATCCTGCATCAGCAGAGTCTTACAGCCGTGAATAATGCCAACGCTGCCAATCTGGATAGTTGCTGCAGTCTCTCCGCTGTCAACCCCCATACCTCCTGCTTCGGCAAGTACAATTTTCACATCATCGTCCAGATAGTGATACACCGTTCCGGCAGCATTACTGCCACCACCCACGCAGGCAATAAGATAATCGGGAACCTCCCTGCCCTCCTGTTCCAGAAGTTGCTTGCGAATCTCTTCACTTATCACAGACTGAAGACGCGCCACCATATCCGGATATGGATGAGGCCCTACAGTTGAGCCAATTATATAGTGAGTATCCACAGGGTTGCTGCACCAGTCACGAATTGCCTCGTTGGTTGCATCCTTCAGCGTCATGTTTCCTGATGTTACGGGTACAACGGTTGCTCCAAGCATCTCCATCTTTTTCACGTTAACCGCCTGTCGTTCCACATCAGTTTTGCCCATATATACGATGCACTCCATTTGCATAAGAGCACAAACAGTGGCGGTGGCAACTCCGTGCTGACCTGCGCCCGTTTCGGCAATGATGCGAGTTTTACCCATCTTTCTTGCAACTAGTATCTGCCCTATAGTATTATTTATTTTGTGAGCACCTGTATGGTTCAGGTCTTCACGCTTTAAGTACACCTTGCATCCGTGTTTCTCCGACAGATGTTTGGAAAAATACAATGGCGACGGTCTGCCCACATAATCGCGCAGCAGCTGCTCATATTCTTTCCTGAACGATTCACTTTCAATGATTTGCAAATAATTTTCCTGCAGTTCATTTACGCTGCGGTAAAGTATTTCGGGGATATATGCACCACCAAACTCACCATAGAATCCTGTTTGATTTACTAAATAATTGCTCATATTATTGTCTGTTTAGTTATTGTCTGAAACAAAAAAAGCCTGTCGCAGGTGCGACAGGCTTTCTATTATTTATACTAATTATTAGTTGGCTTTTGCTTTATATAGACATGACTGCTTTCCTTACGACTTTTCGGGTTGTAAGTAGCGCCACCAATATCTGTTTGCAAAAGAAATCTTCATTTTCTTATTAATTTGATGCAAAAGTAAACGATGAAACAATAAAATGCAAATATTATATGATTTTTAACAGTTAAATTATTAACTTAGAGACTAATCATTCTCATTTAGTCACAATAGTATCTTTACAATGTTGCTTTTAACAATAAAAAATCGTTTCTTTGTTACTGTTTAATCAAGCAATTATCAATATCAACAACTATTTAAATATATTCAATTTATGAAAAAAGTTTTCATCATGACTATTCTGTGCTTCCTGGCAACAATAACAATTGCTGAAGCACAAAGCCGTACTGAGGTTACGCTTAAGAAAGGATGGAAGTTTACACGTGAAGACAACAGTGCTTCATCTGAAGTAAACTTCAACGACTCGCAATGGGAGTCTGTGACCGTGCCTCACGACTGGGCTATTTATGGACCGTTTGACAAATCGAACGATATCCATCGCATGGCCATTGTGCAGGATGGACAAACCACCGCCATTGAGCACTACGGCAGAACCGGCGGGCTTCCGTTTACGGGTGCAGGCTGGTACAGACTAAACTTTGACGTGCCTGCCTATGATGAAGGCAAGCAGGTGCAAATTAAGTTTGATGGTGCAATGAGCAACTCGCATGTATATGTTAATGGAAAAGAGGTGGGGATATGGCCCAACGGTTACAACACCTTCCACTTCGACATCACTCCTTATATAAATGCGGACGGCACAGACAACACTCTGGCGGTTCGTCTTGAGAACTTTGAGGAGCAGTCGCGCTGGTATCCCGGAGCCGGTATCTACAGAAATGTACATCTGATTGTGACTAACAAAACACACATCCCTATTTGGGGAACTTACATCACTACTCCTGAAGTTAATGATGAGTTTGCACGCATCCACGTAAGAACACAAATGAGAGGTGGCGACGGCGAAATGAAGCTTATTACCAACATTCTTGACGGTAATGAAGTGGTGGCAACTGCCGAAAGCAGTCTTTCCAAATTTGACCTGAATGAATTCTCACAAACCATGGTAGTTGAACATCCCAAGCTTTGGGGAGTTGGTGAGCCAAATCTATATACTGCGGTATCTAAATTATATGAAGATGACAAATTGGTTGACGAGTATCACACCACTTTTGGAATCAGAACTCTGGAAGTAGTTCCTGACAAAGGCTTCTTCCTGAACGGGGAGCTTGTTAAGTTTAAGGGTGTTTGTCTGCATCACGACCTTGGCCCTCTGGGCGGTGCTGTAAATGAAGCTGCCATTCGCCGCCAGATTCGTATCATGCAGGATATGGGAGCCAATGCCATTCGCACATCTCACAACATGCCCGCACCTGAATACGTACGTATTGCAGACGAGATGGGTATGATGATTATGGTAGAGACTTTCGACGAATGGGCTGCACCAAAAGTAAAAAACGGATACAACAGATATTTCAACGAATGGGCTGAGAAGGATGTAACCAACGTGCTTCATCACTTCCGCAACAATCCAAGCGTGGTGATGTGGTGTATAGGCAACGAGGTTAGCGAACAGAGCAGCAAGAGAGGCTCTCGTGTAGCCAGATTCCTGCAGGATATCTGTCACCGCGAAGACCCGACACGACCCGTAACAAATGGTATGGACAGACCCGATCATGTACTTGACTACTTTATGGCTGCCACAATGGAGGTACCGGGTTTCAACTATCGCCCGTTCCGCTATCAGGAAGCTTACGACCGACTACCACAGCAGGTGATATTGGGTACAGAAACTGCATCGACTCTAAGCTCACGCGGTGTTTATAAATTCCCGGTTGAGCGCAAATCGATGGCTGAGTACGACGATCATCAAGCATCATCGTATGACGTGGAGCACTGCTCATGGTCAGACCTGCCCGAGGACAACTTCATAATGCACGATGATCTTCCCTACGCAATGGGTGAGTTTGTGTGGACAGGATTCGACTATCTGGGCGAACCAACTCCATACTACAGCGCATGGCCATCTCACAGTTCACTGTTTGGCATAGTTGACCTTGCAGGTATCCCAAAAGACAGATATTATCTGTATCGCAGTCAATGGAACAAGGAAGACAACACTTTACACATTCTGCCACACTGGAATTGGGCGGGCAGAGAAGGTGAGGTTACTCCTGTTTTTGTTTACACCAACTATCCGTCGGCTGAACTATTCATCAACGGAAAGAGCCAGGGCAAACAAACCAAAGACACCTCAATAGGCATAGACGGAACATACACTGCCGAAGCACAAAAGTCTTTCGAAAGACAAAAGAGATACCGCCTCATGTGGATGGATACAAAATATGAGCCGGGAACAGTGAAGGTGGTTGCCTACGATGAGCAGGGCAATGCAGTTGCCGAACAGGAAATTCACACCGCAGGCAAACCACACCGCATTGTATTGGAAGCAGATCGCAACAGCATCAATGCTGACGGAGAAGACATCGCCTTTATCAATGCAAAGATTGTTGACAAGGATGGTAATTTCTGCCCTACCGAAGATCGTTCGATAGAGTTCACAGTGAAGGGTGCAGGAACCTTTAAGGCAATGGCCAATGGTAATGCTGCCAGCATCGAATCATTCCAGGGTCCAAGCATGAAGCTTTTCAGCGGTCAGCTCACAGCTTTGGTGCAGGCTGCCGAGAAAGGTGGTAAGATTACGGTTGAGGCGAAAGCTGCCGGAGTACAAAACGGTAAATTGGAAATTGTGGTAAAATAAAAGTATAGCAGATTAAATGCTTACAACTAAATAATTGAAAGGCACATTGTCAACCAGATGATGTGCCTTTCTCTTTTATTAAAAGTAAATTCTTTTTTATGAGACACTTTTGGAGAAACTCATATATTCATGTATTTTTGCGACAAATATAAAAACGACAATGGCAAGAAAGAGAAAACCATTACCCATACTGGAGAATGTTGAAATAGCAAATGTAGCAGCTGAAGGAAAATCGATTGCAAAGGTTGACGGACTGACCGTTTTTGTACCCTTCGCCGTACCGGGCGATGTGGTTGATATTCAGCTTACGCGCAATCGGAAGAGCTTTGCAGAAGGCAGAGTTGTGAGATTTGAGAAGCAGTCTGACAAACGCATCGAACCCTTTTGTGAATACTTTGGCACATGTGGCGGCTGCAAATGGCAAATGTTGCCCTACGAGGAGCAACTGCTGAGCAAACAGCAACAAGTTGTGGACAACCTGACACGCATAGGCAAGGTGGATCTACCTGAGATTTCGCCAATTTTGGGTGCACCCGACACACAGTTTTATCGCAACAAACTGGAGTTTACATTTTCCAACAAGCGATGGCTGACGGCCGAGGAAATCACGAGTGATACGGAGTTTAAGCAAATGAATGGTCTCGGGTTTCATATTCCGGGCATGTTCGACAAAGTGCTGGACATTAACAAGTGCTGGCTGATGGATGACCTGTCTAACAGAATCAGAAATTCGGTGAGAGAGTTTGCTCTGCAACACGACTTCAGCTTCTTCGACATTCGTAAACAGCATGGTTTGCTGCGCACGCTCATAGTTCGCAACACCTCAATTGACGAATGGATGGTGATTGTATCTTTCTTTGAAGATGATCAGGAAAAAAGAGAGATGTTGCTGAATCATCTGGTTGAGTCATTCCCCGAAATTACTTCATTGCAATATGTTGTCAACCAAAAGGGCAACGACACCATCACCGACCAGGAAATCATCGTGTGGACAGGCGAAGATGCAATCTATGAAGAGATGGAGGGGTTGAGATTCAAAATTGGCCCAAAGTCGTTCTATCAAACTAACAGTCAGCAGGCGTATAACCTCTACAAAGTGGCGCGCGAATTTGCGGGGCTCAGCGGCGATGAGTTGGTATATGACCTATATACCGGCACGGGCACCATTGCCAACTTCGTGGCACGCAATGCCAAAAAGGTTGTAGGTATTGAGTATGTGGAAGAAGCAATTGAAGATGCCAAAGTGAATGCATCGATAAACAACATAGACAACACTCTCTTCTTTGCAGGCGATATGAAGGATATTCTGAACCGCGAGTTTATCGAAACACACGGACAGCCTGATGTTATCATAACCGACCCGCCTCGAGCCGGTATGCACAATGATGTGATTGACACAATTCTCTTTGCATCGCCCAACAAAATTGTTTACGTAAGCTGCAATCCTGCGACACAAGCTCGTGATCTAGAGCTTTTGGACGCACAATACAAAGTGACACGTGTGCAACCTGTTGATATGTTCCCACACACGCATCACGTTGAGAATGTAGTGTTGCTTGAGAAACGATAGATACTTTCGGATTCACCTTATAATTAAATGAGGCTGCCTCAAAACATTTATTGAAGGTAGTCTCATTTTTTATAAATTATCATCAATCTCCTTTTCTCTCTCCTTCTTTTGTTCCTTTTTCGTATCCACCATACGCACATAGCCACGCTCGCGCCGCAGCTCACGGTTTATCATAGAGCCCACACTAAAGGCAAGTTCGCTTTCTTCCTTGCCTATCTCGATGACGCTGTTGAGAACCTCCAGCATCATCTTAAGGTCTCTGTAGCTCTTCAATTTACGCTCAAGTCCCAAAGTAGAGGCTGCATTGTCGTCATTCCGCCCTTCCTCCATCTCCATAATTTCATTGTTGAGCTTAATCAACTTGTCAATAAAGCGTGTTAGGTTTGCTTCCTCCAAAGCCAACTGAATGTAGTAATAGTATTTAACACTCACCTCAATCTGCAGTACAGCATTCATCTCATCACTCACATTTCGTGAGCCGATATATCTGCGCAAAGGTTTTATAAAACTTTGTAATAAGATGGCGTTTTCTCTGCTAACGATACCCTCTACTGATGACATTTGGTCTATAATATCCCTTAAACCGGCCAGGTCTTTTCGTCTCTTAATGTGAAGTTTCTGTATTTGAGATGTACTACTATGTTTCAATTGATCCTTGTACGTATCGCTTTTGATGCCGTGTCGTGTCAGCAGACCAATACTGCTAATCAAATGCGGGGTCTCGAAGTTGGCTTCTTTCATCATATCAATCACTTTGCAATAAATAGAAACGTAAGTGCTGTTTTTTAACTCACGCATAAAGCCTGTTTCAAAATCAATGTATTCCATGTCGATAGTGTCTTTTAATATAAATAAAATTCTAAATTGCTTGTATGATAGCTACTTCAAAGACAGTGCCAAATGAGTTAAAATGAAAAACTATTTGTTACTTATATAGATTTTTAATTAAAGTGTCAGCAGAAATGTGTCCGTCATATTCTCATCTGACAGAGCTACCCGTCACCACCTGCTGGTTACTTTCCTAACTTTAGGAAGTCACCCGTCACCACCTGTTGGTTGCTTTCCTAACTTCAGGTAGTCACCCGTCACCACCTTTTGGTTGCTTTCCTAACTTTAGGTAATTACTCGTCACCACCTGTCGGTTATTCTCCTAACTTTAGGTGGTTACCCGTCACCACCTGTTGGTTACTCTCCTAACTTTAGGTGGTTACCCGTCGCCACCTGTTGGTTACTCTCCTAACTTTAGGGAGTTACCCGTCACTACCTGTTGGTTACTCTCCTAACTTTAGGTAGCCGCCCGTCGCCACCTGTTGGTTACCTTCCTAACTTTAGGTGTTCACTCTTGAGCAACTGTTGGATACTCTCCAAACCTTAGGCAGTTACTCATGACCACCTGTTGGATACTTTCCAAACTTTAGGATTACACAAACACGCACTCGCATGCATATCATCGATAATGTGCATTGAAAATGCGAGGGTCGCAAGCTGGTAACTTTTTTCAGTTTTCCAACTTGCGACCCTCGTAACTTAATATATTCTTTCGATTTTCGGACTTGCGACCCTCGTAATCTGTTATGCTTTTTCTTTATTGTAGCCTGCTACCCTAGCAACCACATGCGGTTTTTATATTTCCCAACTCACTACCCTAGCAGGCTGATGCATTTTTTCGTATTTCTAACTTGTAGCTCTCGCAACCCACATCCCTTTTTAGTATTTTAAACTTGCGATGCTCGTAACTCAATGCACTTTTTCGTTTTGCTAGTTTGCGATTCTCTCAAGCTCTTTACTTTTTGTAGTTTTCTAACTTGCTAGCTTCACAATTTGTTGACTGCTTTCGGTTTTTCGTCTTACGACCCTTGCAATCTTAAAAAGTTTTTTAGTTGTTAACCAATTATTCGCCTACCTACATGTTGTATGCAGACAATCAAGTGGTTGCGTCGGATTGCTTGCAGTTGTAAAGGTAGTTATAAAGTTGAAAAGAGCAAAGTTTTTGCTGAGAATATTTAAGGTTTTGATTAACTTTTAGTTCCGTCGAATTAATCACACCTTCACGTAGAAAGTCTATTATCTGCAGTGTAATGCTATTGTTTGTGATCACGCCTCATTATATCTTGAAAGAAATCCAATAACAAGAGCGTTCACTTTTTTGTGAATATGAAATTTATGTTTATCTTTACAGCGAAAAACAACGCGATATGGAAATTACTTTTGAGAAGACATACTTGCAAGAGTTGTATCATAGAGGGAAAACTACCAATAAAAAATATCGTTTTCAACCTACAATAATACGCAAGTATATTCGTGTTATTGACCTAATGATTAGTCAGCCCGATACTTTGTCACTAAGGAAGTACAATGGTCTTAACTACGAGAGATTGCAAGGTGATAAAAGAGGATTGTCTTCGGTACGCGTAAACAATCAATATCGCATTGAATTTGAAGAGAAAACAGTAGGCGAAGAAACTGTCGCCACCATATGTAATATAGTAGAATTATCAAACCATTATAAATAAACCAGATATGATAACCATTAAGGGAGTTGACCCAAATATGATTGCCAATAATTTGGAACCGGCCTATCCTACACATCCGGGAGAGGTGTTGAAGGATGAGATAGAGTATCGGGGTATTTCGCAACGCAAACTTGCGATGCAAATGGATGTGCCGTACACACAGCTCAACGAAGTGCTAAATGGGAAGAGACCACTTAACACTGAGTTTGCACTACTTATTGAAGCTGTTTTAGATTTGCCGGCTGAGCCTTTACTAAAAATGCAGGCGCGCTACAATTTGATTATCACCAAACAAAATGCAAAGTTTGTTGAGAAGCTGAACAAAGTTCGTAAAATTGCGTCAATGCTTTAGCTAACTACTTATAGGTAGTTATCCTTATTAACAAGCTCCCCATTATGTCCGGGAAAAATAATCTTGAAGTCATTTATGATATTGCCAATAAACTTACTTGACTCTGTTTCCAGATGTTTATTGCTCAGTGGGAAATGTGTTACGGTCTTTGTATTGGGTATAAAAGAATCGCCTGTAAACAGAGCATGATTATTGAGGGCAAATATCATTGAAGAAATATCGTGCCCCGGAGTGTAATGGGCGGTTATATAAAAAGAATCATATAGCTTTATTATATCTTCATTGTTTAATGCAACTATGTTTGTGCCATTATAGATAAAGCTATCTTCATGATACTTGGATAGATTTCTCCTGTCTGATTTCAGACCATCTACTCCATCATTTGATGTATAAACGATGATATTTGGGAAATATGAGAGTAAATTGTTAAGACCATAAATGTGATCATAGTGTGTGTGGGTGACAAAAACTGACTTGATTCTTTTATTCATAGTATTCAAATCCTTTTTTATATCATCCACATCACCACAATCCACCATATAAGCTTCACAGCTGTCTTCGATATATATCAAATATGAATTTGAGTTCAACTTTTCATTTACATATCGCTTTACCTTAATCATATCACAACTCCACTATGTCGCTAATCTTACAGTCATTTAATGCGATAATTCCAGTGCCCCATGTTAGGCCAACACCAAATGCACTAAGCATAAGTGTTTTTTCTTCGGATACATTGTTTTGTAATTCACTGATTATAGTCAAAGGAACAGAGACTGATGATGTGTTCCCGAATTTAGCAACGCATGAAGGGATTTTGTTGAAATCCAGCTTCAATCTTTTTGCCATATGAGTGTTAATGAAATTATTTGCCTGATGGAAAACATAATAATCTATTTTATCCTTATCATATTCAGAGTAGGCGAGTAACCTTTTTATATCCTTTGGGACTTCTACAATGACAAAGTTGAAAACATCTTCGCCATTCATATATCCATGTTCGTCAGTTCTGATGTTTCCATACTCATCTACAACTCTCTCCTTTAATGTCTCAACTGAGCTGGGATTTCTGTATCCGCCACCTTTGATCATTATATAGTCGGCACGAGAACCGTCGGAGTTAAGTGAGAAGTAGCTCTTTTTGAACTTTTCGTCTCTTTCTATAAGTGCGGCTACGCCAGCATCACCAAATAGAAAAGCTGTTTTTCTATCTTTTGGAGAATAAACCTTTGATCTTGTTTCACCGTCAAGAAGAAGAGCTTTTCTGATACCCTTGTTCTCCATCATGCTGTAAACAACACTCAATCCATACAAGAATGCAGAACAACCAAGATTAATGTCAAGTGCAATTGTTGATTGCTTCAATCCAAGACGTTCTTGCAACAGTATTGATGTTGCCGGCATCCTATAATCTGGTGTTTGAGAGATAAATATCAAAAGATCAATCTCATCAGTATTTATATTATTATCTTGAATAAGTTTTTTAGCGGCTTCGTAGCATAAGTCAGAAGAGCAAGTCTTTTCATCTGCAAACCTTCGTTCATAAATGCCAACTTTGTCAACAACTTTTTTCACATCCTCTTTATCAAAGTGCTCAGTATATTCATAGTTGTTTATTACTGTTTTAGGAACACATGCGGCCATAGCCGTGATACCTACATTTGAAAACTCTAAAACTGCCATTTCTTGTTTTTTATCAGTTAATACTTTTGTTTAGTTTGTTGTTCACACAGAGACACCTCCGTCTATATATAGCGACGTTCCTGTAACCCACGCTGATGCATCTGACAATAAATATATCGCACCATGAGCAATTTCTTCTGGCTTGCCATATCTTTTTAGCGGATATCTTTGAATATCTTTTTCAATATCATCTTTGGTTAAGTTGTCTTTGTTAATAATAGGAGTGGAAACCATCCCAGGATTAATAGTGTTGAATCTGATTTGTTTAGAAGAAAACTCTGCAACACAATACTTCATAAATGCAGTTAACGCTGCTTTGGAGGTTCCATAAATACTATGTCCCGGTGTTGTATTTGAGTGTCCGGCAATAGAAGAGATGAAAACAACTGATGAGCTCTTGTTTAGTCTCTTCTTTTTAATTAGAATTTTAATTATTTCAACTTGTGAGTAGAAATTGATCTTAAAAATATCTTCAAATTTATCTATTTTGGTAAATAAAATTGGATTCAACACAGATTTGCCAGCTGAAAGGACAATACCGTCGACATCGGATATTTGTTCTGCTAACTCTTTTATATTATCCTCGTTTGTCAGGTCAGCAACAATCATTTTATGATTATTTGATTCACCACTAAGTGAGTCAAATGTTTCTTTTAACCTTAGCTCGTCTCTTCCAGTAATAAAAAGTTTAGCTCCCATCCTAGAACACTCTATTGCTGTTGCTTTCCCAATACCGGATGATGCTCCCGTTACAAGAATTGCTTTACCTTTTAATGAAAAGGGATTGTAATTTTTCATTTTGAATAGTCGTGTTTGACTAGTTGTAGAATATTAAGTAGCATTAGAAATTATATCTTACTTTTTACTACTTCGTATAAATCTTCAATTGAACGTGCATTTTTTATATCGTCACCTTTCAGTGTAACTTCGTATTCTTCATCGATCATAGCAATAAGTGAAAGAGCTACTAATGATGAGTACTCGTCAATGTCTTTGAAAATTGTTTCAGCAGTGAACTCTGATGCATCAGTGTCATCAAACTGGTCAGCAAAATTGTTGATAAAAGTTTTTAATTCCATGTCTTTTTTTTGTTTTAAAATTGATTTTATAAATTAGTATCTGAAAATCTTTGCAGGATTTCCAATGTATAAGTTTTTGTCTTTTGGGTTGGTCATAAGGACACTCCCTGCACCAAGCTTTACAAATTCTCCGATTTTTAGTTTTTGAAGTACAATTGATCCGACACCGAGGAAGTTATTGTTTTTAATCTCCACATTACCCGAAATTCTAACCCCAGGCATAATTGTATTGAAGTTTCCTATTACCACATCGTGCCCTAATACGACTTGACTATTAAACACATTGAAGTTTCCGATACTAACATTGCAAGATAATGAGCAGCCTCTTGTCATAATGTTACCCTTGCCTATTTTTATGTTATTTGGATCTGCTGTATATAGATTGTAGCTTAGGTTTGGGAATAGTATGTTTGGGTTAGTGATTTTCTCAACAATTTTTCTTACAACCAATGAGTTCCCTATAGCTATTGCTATACTGAGTTCTTCGTCCCATTTATTAAGATCCTTCAAGCCTCCTAATACCTCTCCATATTCGTTCTTATAACCAATAGGTTGAACATCATCAAAAAAGCCAATAAGTTGCCATTGGTTGCTTTGTGTGTTCTCTTCATTAATTTTGTTTATTAGGCAAGCCACTTCTCTGCCGAAGCCGCCAGCACCAAAAATTGCAATCTTTTTCATTATATAATTTGTTCAGGATTTACTCCGTGTATGTAGTTTGTTCTTTGTTTTCTCTTTGAATTATGATTGAAGATGAGTCAAAAGCAGTGGTGTAGATATAAAAAGAGCGTGAGCTATTCCCATTTGCTTGTTCAGAAAGCCCGACCAAAGGCTGTAATACGAAGCAAAAAGGGAACGCCCACGCCTTAGCGCAGGCGTCTCCACTCTTACTTCCTGTATTACATTGAAAAATTGGTCGTATTTTCTGAACAGGAATTTTAGAAGCGAAACGCTATATTATATGTTTATTTTGTTCAGTTGCTCTTTATCTCATACATTGATGTTTAAATTCTAGAATGCAAATATCCAACATTTTATCCATATAAGCAATATTATTTTATCAAAACACAACTAAGCAGTATTTTATTTAACCGCCTCAACCGTATATCCCTTTTGGCGCAATCCTTCAATCAAACCATCATTTCCAACCAGGTGAAGACACCCAACGGCAACGAAAGAGGATTTGTCGCTCATCATTTCGGGCAGTTTATCTAACCATCTTAGGTTACGATCTTTGTTCAAAACATCTTTCTCTTCCTGTGTGCTGGGACATGGGTCGTCGGCTTTTTCTTCCTCATATAGCTCTGCAAGCGCTTTCAGGTCCTGAGCAAGGTAGGCCTCCTGCATTCTGTCCATCTGCTCTTTTAGCAGTTCGGGATGATTGAGCATACAAGCCAACATCTCTGCCTGACGCTCGATGGACTGATGTCCCAACAGAGCATAGATTTGGTCTTCAGCTGTTTCGAGTGCAACTACGGGAAGTGACTTTTTGGTTGCCTCATCCTGAAAATACTGGTCAATGCTTACCTTGTTGCTCATCTCGGGATATAGCTTTTGGTATTCCATGACTACCAGCAAATTGTTGAGCATCGCAGGCTTCATTTGCCCAAGCTGATCGAGGCCCATACCGATATTTTCTTTCAATGCATTGTCGAGTAACGCATAGTCATCTTCACTCAACAGATTATTATAGCTATAATCTTGCGGCATCACTGAGCCCATCATGATTTGTGCCTGCATCTCTGCCATTTTGCTCATGTCAAGTTCGCCCACAACCTGTTCTGTTGCATCAAATGCTTCATTAACTCCCGGCACATTGTCGAGAAATGAGAGAGGAATAAGATGATGAGTGCCAAATAGGTAAGAGGGTGATTCAAGTCCGTTGCCCGACACTTTCCACAAAAGGCTGTTTGTTTGTTGATTGTTTTGTGCACATGCTGTTGTCAGCATCACAAACATTAGTAATAGTCCAAGAAGGTTTCTTTGTTTCATATTGTTTTGTATTATTAAACTCGCACATTCTTCTTTAATTTCGAAAAATGTGCGAGTTGTTATAGATAAATAGTATTAGTCTTTCAAATATTTAGAAAGGAATCCCATCATTGCACTATAAAAGTCCATGCTGTTCTCTTCACGATAGAATCCGTGCCCTTCATTATATTTTACCATATATGGAATGTCAAATCCTCTGTCGCGCAATGCAGACACTATCTGGTCGCTCTCGTTGATATTAACGCGGGGGTCATTGGCGCCCTGCACCACAAAAAGAGGCTTGGTTATTTTGTCAATTTGGAAGACGGGCGACACTTCGCGAGCAATGGCGGCTTCTTCGGGGTTGTCCAAATCGTACCATATTTCTTTGACCATCTCTGTGAGCGGTTTCCAGTATTCGGGGAATGATTCGAAGAAGGTGTAGATGTTTGACACACCAACATAGTCCACCCCACATACATAGAGGTCGGGCGTTTTTACCAAGCCCATCAGTGTGGCGTAGCCGCCATGACTTGCGCCATAGATTGCAATTTTGTCTTTGTCAACCCAGCCTTGGTCTATCACGTACTGAACACCGTCTTCAACATCATCCATCAGTTTGCGCCCTATCTGCTTGAAGCCTGCACGGAGAAATTCTTTTCCGTATCCGCCCGATATTCTGAAGTTGACTTGCAGTGTGGCATATCCGCGACTTGCAAACAGCTGTGTCTCGGGATTGAAACCCCACGAATCGCGAATGCCTTGCGGTCCGCCGTGTGGATTAACAACCAATGGTACTTTCTCGCCTTCAAGGGCAGCCTTTGGCAGGGTGATGTATCCGTGAATTGTGAGACCATCTCGACTGGTAAACTTGATTGGTCGCATCTCGGCCATATCCTCTTCTTTGAGCTGAGGCATCAGGTCATATAGTTCTGTTATTTGTTTGGTGGCTGCATCATAAAGATGGTATGAACCATAATGCTTGTCACTTTGTGCTACTATCAAAAACTTTGTTTCATTGTCATCGTAATCAATAACAGCAAATTCTTTGTTGGGGAACTGTTTTTGCATCAGGTCGTGAAGCTGTTTGTAGGTATCGCTAATGGGTATAATTACATTCTTCTCGCCTTCGTAAGCAAAGTAATCAATTTCCCAGTTGCGCTTTCTTGAGATTCCGATACCGCTAACATCAAACTCATCATTAGAGAAAACAGTTTTTATTTCTTTGTTTTCCTTTAGGTCATAAAGAACAATTTTGGCTTTGTCGCTTTCCAGGTTAGTTACCACATAGGCTTCATCAGGATTTTGAGAGGCATAGTTGAAAGCAATTACTCCGAAAGTGTCGTCCCACTTGTTGTGTTTAAGATTCTCAAATTCGTTGGTAATTCTGTTTTTGTACCAATACTCCATCTCAACTCCGTTGACCATCTTGGAGTATCCACGCAGGTTTCCGTCTTTATCGAAGTCATAGCCCTGAATGGGATTGGCAACATCATCATTCTCAAACAGCTGTTCAAGCTCGCCTGTCACCACATTCAGCTTGTATGGTTCAAATATCTGTGGGTTATTTTTATTCATTGAGATGATGATAAAGTCTTTCTGCTCTTTCAGAATAGAGAGTATCCCCGCTTTAACTCCATCAAAAGGAGTTAAGTCAATAGTATTACCACCATCTATATTGGTTGCATAAATATGGAAGTTCTCATCTCCTCCCTTATCCATGGCAAAGAAGAGTCTGTCATCATTTATCCAACCGTAACCTTTTATCAGTTCATCCTTTTCTTCAATTGCACGTTTCACATCGCCCGTGGCAATATCCTTGATATAGACGTGATTTTTGTTATCTTCATCTTTTTCATAATATGAGATATATTTACCGTTGGGCGACAACTTGAAAGATGAAGCCTTGGGACGTGCAAAATAGTCCTCAACGCTGTATTTATAGTTTCCCTTATCAAGAAGAGAAAGTTCATTCAATTCGTCATCTGTAGATACAAGAGCAGGATTGCCGGGCAGTGTTGCCACAAACTGCTCAAGTACCAAAGGGAAATCCATGCCCATCTGAGAAAAAGTTCCCTCTATCTTTCCGGACTTTAGCGTCCCTTTATAAGTTGCTCCCAGGGCGGCAAGCGACATATCTATATCTGAACCTTCAACGCTTGTTTTCTCTACAGGTACGCCCATTGCACCCTGAGCAGGCACATCAAGAGTTGCGCTGTATTGATTGTCTAAAGACTCTATATGAAAAATTAATTCCAGTTCCATTCCCTGTACCGATAGGGCTCCTTTCCAGTCACCCGAAAAGTCTTGTGCATTTAATTGTGTCATAAATAAAAAAGTAAGTGCAGTCAAAAAGACTCTTAAGATTGTGTTCATATATTAATGTTTTGAGTTTTGATTACAGTATCTCATGTTAAACGATTTCAATAATCAAAATGTTTAAATCATTTATATATTTCTTTCGATGCTATCAGGTTGTTGCAGACAATGATAAATGATTATTTTTTCGTACTTCAATAGAGTATGATGAAAATATAGTATCTTTGCACTCGATTTTCATTGGTTATTACACACAAAATCAATTTTATTACTAAATTTTATCTGATGAATCTGTTAAAAGAGAAAATGATGAAATATGATATACCGCAGAAATTTAAAGCTGCGGGGATATATCCATATTTCAGAGTTATTGAAAGCGATCAGGACACCGAGGTAGTTATCAACGGCAAGAAAGTACTGATGTTTGGTTCAAATGCCTATCTGGGTCTGACAAATCATCCCAAGGTTAAGGAGGCTGCTGTTGAAGCTACTAAAAAATATGGTACAGGGATGGCCGGTTCCCGCTTCTTAAATGGTACACTGGATATTCATATAGAGTTGGAAAGAAAAATTGCAAACTTTCTGAGGAAAGATGATGCCATTATTTTTTCCACAGGATTTACTGTAAATGAGGGCGTGTTAGGCTCACTTACTGGCAGACATGATTATATTCTTTGGGATGAGCGCGACCACGCCTCGATTATTGAAGGTATCAGGGTGTCGTTGTCAACAAAATATAAGTTTCGTCATAATGACATGAAACACCTCGAAAGACAACTACAGAGATGCGATCCCAATAAGGTGAAGCTAATTGTAGTGGATGGTGTTTACAGCATGGAGGGCGACCTGGCAGATATTCCCGGAATCGTAAAGCTTGCAAAGAAATATAAGGCAAACATTATGGTTGACGAAGCACACGGAATCGGTGTTATGGGACGTAAATATAACGGTAAAGGAGCTGCAGATCATTTCGGGATGCTTTCTGACGTAGACCTGATAATGGGTACATTCAGTAAGTCATTGGCCTCCATCGGAGGATTTATTGCCGGTGACTATCATACTATTAACTACCTTCGACACAATTCGCGACCATATATCTTTAGTGCAAGTATTTCGCCTGCTGCCACTGCAGCCGCATCTGCCGCATTCGACATCCTGCGTGCAGAGCCCGAAAGAATCAGAACACTGTGGGAACTTACTCATTACACCATTGCTCAATTTAAAGAGCGTGGTTTTGAAATTGGCCCTACCTCAACGCCCATTATTCCTCTGTATATCAGAAGTGACGAGAAGACATTTGGGATTACAAAAGAGCTTTTTGAAGCCGGAGTGTTTGTGAATCCGGTTGTTTCGCCGGCTGTGCCTTCGGATGAGACGCTGATTCGTTTCTCACTAATGGCAACTCACACTTACGATCAGATTGATTATGCAATTGATAATATAGAGAAGCTGTTCAAAAAGTATGGTGTAATTTAAACGCTGTTTAAACAGTATATAAATACTGTATTGGTAAAGACAAATATAACCGGACCTCGAAACTTTGCTTCGGGGTCTTTTGTTAATAAACAAAACCGGGAGATTGGACGTTAACTCAATCTCACTTAAAGAAGGGATATTTTGAAAGTTATAGATTTCACTCAAAACGAAAACGCACCTATACCGCAAGAGGTGGTTGCCACGTTGGGGTTTTTCGATGGTGTGCATATTGGGCACCGACATCTGATAGATCAGGTAAAAGCTGAGGCAAAACGAACCGGACTACCTTCGGCTGTTATAACATTCCCTATTCATCCGCGCAAGGTACTTAATGCCGACTATCAGCCCAAACTATTGTGCGGATTGCAGGAAAAGCTGGACAGACTTGCAGATACGGGAATTGACTATTGCATTGTTCTGCCGTTTACAAAAGAGTTGTCTGAACTTTCTGCCGAGACATTTATTTCACAAGTGCTGAGCAAGAAGCTAAATGTGCATACTTTATTGATTGGATACGACCATCGTTTTGGGCACAATCGCGAAGAAGGCTTTGAAGCTTACAAAAGGTATGGAGAGCAAGCCGGCATGAATGTGGTTTTGGCAACCGAGTATAAACTTGATGGTGAAGACGTGAGTTCTTCACAGGTGAGAAGACTTTTAATTGCCGGTGATGTGGTGAAAGCAAACAAGTTGCTGACATACAACTATACACTAACAGGAAAGATTGTGGAAGGATATCAGGTGGGACGCACAATCGGATTCCCAACTGCCAACATGAAGGTGTGGGAAAAATATAAGGTTGTGCCACTGCTGGGAGTTTATGCAGTTTTTGTTCATTATGAAGAACAAGTACTCGAGGGGATGCTTTACGTAGGCAAACGCCCCACCCTGCATAATGACCCAGAGATAAGTGTAGAGGTTAACATATTCAACTTTGATGGCGATTTATACAATCACTCACTAACAGTAGAGTTCATCGACTTTATCCGTGGTGATGAGAAATTTGACAACGTAAAAGAATTGATTGACAGTATCCAGAGTGATAAGATAAAGGTAAAGGAAAGACTAAAACAAGAGAAAAGATGAAACATTTGACATTAAACAACGGAGTGAGTATCCCGCAACTTGGTTTGGGCACTTATAGATTAGGAAGCAGTGACGAATCTGTTTATAATGCTGTAAGAAGTGCAATTGATCTGGGCTACAGACATATTGACACTGCCGCATTCTATCAGAATGAAGCCCCGATTGGCAAAGCAATAAGAGATAGCGGAGTATCGCGTGACAATCTGTTTGTTACTACAAAGCTGTGGGGCGATGACATTGTGAATGAAAGAATAGAACAGGCATTTGACAAAAGTATGAGATTGCTGGATATTGATTATCTTGATTTGTATCTGGTGCATTGGCCTGTAAAGAGCAAAGTTGCTTATGCATGGCAAAAACTGGAGCAGATATATGCTGCAGGAAAGACAAGAGCAATTGGTGTGAGCAACCATCTCCAACATCATCTTGAAGAGATATTGGACATTGCTGAAACAAAACCTGCTGTTAATCAAATTGAATATCACCCCTACATAACTTCCGAACAATTGGTTTCGTGGTGTAAAAGTCATGATATTATTTGTCAGTCATGGAGTCCGCTGGGTAGTAGCAAAATTCCATTACTGGAAGAGGAAACCCTGATTGAAATTGGGAACAAATATCAGAAATCTTCAGCTCAGATCGTTTTGCGCTGGAATATTGAGCAAGGCATCATAACCATTCCCAAATCATCGAACGCTAAACGACAAGCTGAAAACTATAATATATTTGATTTCCAATTAACCCCGGATGAGGTTAAGGTAATAAGTGCATTAAACAAGGATTATCGTACAGGGATTCATCCTGACGAAATTGGGTTTTAAAGCAAACTATAATACTCCTGCAAACTGAAGCTCTTCTTTAAGATTAACCTCGGGTGTATAATGGATTGTGTGAAATCCTAACTGACGTGCAGCCTCAATGTTTGCCAAATTATCGTCTATAAAGAGACTTTCATGCGCATTTATATCATATCTGTCCAGCAGCACTTTATATATTTGGAGGTCGGGTTTGACAAGCTTTTCATCGCCTGACACAACTATTCCGTCGAGGTACTTGAAAAACTCATAACGCTCTATGGCAATTGGCAGTGTTTCAGCCGACCAGTTTGTGAGGCCATACACATTGTATCGCTCTTTGAGCGGTGCTACCAGTGCAGTATTTTCCTCAAAAATTCCTCCAAGCATTTCCTCCCACCTGCCATAGTACATACCTATTTCTTCTTTATATTGGGGATGCTCAAGTTGCTTTTCCAATGTTGCCTCTTTGATTGAGCGACCGGCATCCTGCAACACATTCCACGGATAGGTACAAATATTCTCGAGGAAGTAATTTATCTCATCCTCGGTTTCAAAAACCTTGCTATACAAATACACAGGGTTCCAATCAATAAGAACACCTCCAAAATCAAAAATAATATTCTTAATCTGCTTCATAATAAATAATGCTGTTATAATTCACAACAAATATACAAAACAAAATGGACTTTAAGCAAACGTCATTATAAGACGCTAAACACATGAAGTTATAGGTTAACAGCTTAATATTTAAGTTAAACGGTAGTTTTCACAATGTTTTTTCTTACATTTGCAAACTGAAATCTGAAATTCTATTTTCAATAAGTGATTCTTAAAGAAAATCATACATATAAGAAAGCATTACTTTTCCTGTTTATATCTGTGCTACTGGCATCATGTAGTACGAGAAAAACTGTTGTGTCACCCATTGGCAAATCATCGGGTACTCAGCAGGATGTGTTAAATTACGGAATGAAGTATCTGAACACTCCTTATAGATATGCAGGCAGAACTCCGGCAGGATTTGACTGTTCGGGATTCACCTCTTTTGTTTTCAAAGAGTTTGGATACAAACTGAGCGGAAGTTCGGCTGGACAGGACAAACAAGTACCCAGCATCAACAACAAAAGGGAATTGCGTGTTGGTGACCTGGTGTTTTTTGAGGGAAGATCACATAACGGAAAAGTAGGACATGTTGGGATTGTAAAAGACTTGCTGCCCGGCGGAGAGTTCACTTTTCTACACTCTTCAACATCTAACGGAGTTATAATTTCCCGCTCTACCGAACCTTATTACGCAAGCAGGTATCTGAGGGGAGGTCGTATCTTAAAAGAAAACAATCAGGTTGCTGTGGTTCAGAGAACTTATGAAAAACCGGTTGTTCAAAACACAACAAAGGAGGAAGCCAGAAATACAGCTAAACTGGAATCCAATATTAAGAATACTACAGTGGCCAAATCGCCCGTTGCGCATACAGAAACTGCAACTGCAAGTGACAGCATTACCATCCACAGCCGTCCAAGCTACCTGCCGGTAACAAGCAATTCAAATCAAAGTAAAGACAATCCTGACTCAGGAAATCATATATCGAAGGATTTACGAAGGAGCAGCAATACAAATGTGCCAAAACCTAAAATGAAAACTCATCGGGTTAAACCTGCCGAGACTCTGTATTCAATCGCTCAGAATTATGGAGTCACCGTTGGTCAGCTCAGACAGTGGAATCCCAATCTGGGTGATGTGCTGAGAGCAGGTGATGAAATCAAGGTAAGTGATTAACTTATTCTTTCTTCATATTTTCTTTTCCCTCCAACAATGCCTTCAGGTTGCGTTTAAGTCCTGAATACTTGGCTCTTTTCACAGCCGACTTTCTAAATACCTCACGATAGGTCTCCTCATCCATCTCTAGCAACTTTTTGATATCTAACGACAGGAACTCTTCTGTGGGATTAAACTCGGGAGTGTTATGTGGGTTTGCGAATCTGTTCCACGGACATACCAGCTGACAAATATCACAACCATATATATTATTGCTTAAGTTGGGAATTATTTCAGGTGCAATGTCTCCCTTGTTCTCTATGGTTTGATATGATATGCATTTTTGTGCATTGACCCTGTGAGGAGCCTCTATCGCTCCTGTGGGACAGGCATCCAAACACTTTGTGCATCTTCCGCAGTTAGTGGAGATTGGTGAGTCATAATCAAGGTCAAGATCAATAATCAATTCTCCAAGAAAGAAATAAGATCCTTTCCCGGGAATAATTAGTAAAGTGTTTTTGCCAACAAAGCCAAGACCTGCCTGAGCTGCCCAAAATCGTTCAAGAACGGGTGCGGAATCAGAGAAGTATCTTCCTGTTGCATCCGGATAACTTTCTTTTATAAAATCAAAGAGCAACTTTAGCTTTCCTTTTACTACATCGTGATAGTCTTGTCCGTAGGCATAGTAAGCAAACTTTGGTGCATCAGGGTTTTGTAATTTGTGTGGATAGTAATTTAATGCCACTGAAATAATTGATTTCGCTCCGTCAACCAAGAGCCGAGGGTCGAGACGTTTTTCAATGTTTCGCTCCATGTAGCTCATGCTGGCCTGACACTCATTGGCAAGCCAATCCATGTAGTGAGCTTCCTGCTCACTGTCTGTGGCACGACAAATTCCACATGCGTCAAATCCCAGCTCTAGTGCTTTATGTTTTATCTGTTCAGAAAAAGTCATCTGTATTTTTAAAATCAATAATCTAATCTATTGTGCAAAGTTTAACTATGCACCAATCTATAAACGGAAAGAGAGCCAAAATGTTGAGTCAGCTACAATAATAGATATCTTACTCGGATTTTGTTCAGACTAAAATCTTAACTACTTTTGCAGCAATATATTTCTGCAATGAAAGAAGTTGATTTAAAAACAAAAACAGCCGTTTCCCTTTTCTGGAGTTTCTTAGACAAATTCGGGCATCAACTCATTAATTTATTCAGCAGCATTGTTCTAATGGCCATAGTGGCAAAAGCTGAATTTGGAATAATTGGAATTCTAGCCGTATTCATTGCATTTTCAAATTTGCTTATTGACAGTGGTTTCTCAAGAGCTTTGCTCAACAGAAAGAAAATTTCAATTGTTGAATATAGTTCTGTCTTTTATTTTAATGTTGTTCTGGGCAGTATAATATATATTATTCTGTTTTTCAGCGCACCCTATTTTGCCAATATATTCGGTGAGCCCAAAATAACTCCTGTTGCAAGGATATTGTTTATTTCTTTTGTAATAAACTCGCTTGGGCTGATACATCAAACCCTGCTGATCAAACGTGCCGACTTCAGAGGTCTGACGAAGGTAAATATCCCAGCAGTCTTACTTTCGGCCATTGCTGCTATTATCATGGCACTTCAAGGCATGGGTGTTTGGGCATTGGTCGCGCAAGTTGTAACACATTCACTTTTCAGAACAATTTTTCTATGGTTTTATACAGGCTGGCGCCCCGTAGGTAAGTTCAGCTTCGAACTTCTAAAAAACTCTATGCAACTGAGCATAAAACTTCTAACAGCCAGTCTGGTCAGTGCACTATTCAACAATATTTACCCTGCAATTATTGCCTACTTCTTCCCAAACTCAATGAATAACGTAGCTGACTACACACAGGCCAATAAATATCAGGATATTCCCTTTGCGATGATATCCAATACATTCAGGTCTATATCAATGCTGATTCTTTCTGAGATTAATCAGGAAATAGAGCGGCTTAAACGAGTTGTGGGAAAACTATTAAAAACTATTTCCTTTATATCTTTCCCTGTTGGCATGCTTATGATTTTAATTGCAGAGCCTGTATTCAGTTTGATATGGCAAGACAAATGGCTTTCAGCAGTTCCTTATTTTCAAATGCTGGCACTTGCGGGGATGGTTTCGCCCTTCGTTTTTGTTCTTAATGAACTTTATATTGCAAGGGAGAGAGCCGATATTTTTCTGGGACTGGAAATAGCCAAGCGTATAGTGTTGGTAATCCTTATATGGTTGTTTATCCCGAAGGGAATTATGGGGCTGGCCATGAGCTGGGTAGTATATACTTATTTCACGCTTCTGGTCTCATTAATATTCTCCCACTTGTTAATCCGTTATTCGTTTATTGACTTTATGCGAGACGCTATGCCCTATGCTTTAATATCTCTTGCCTCATTCTCATTATCATATTTTATAAGCAAAGAGATAGATGGCAATTTACTATATATAATCACGAATATCGCTACGATGTTAGGAAGTTATCTGTTGCTTTGCAAGATTCTTAAACTGGAGATGATTAAAGAGATTGAAATATGGTTATTTAAAAAGAGCAATAATGAGTAATATGGACAACCAAGACAAAAAAATTTGCACTATTATAATTACTTTCAACTTCGAAAAGTGGATAGATAAATGCCTGGAGTCTTTGCGAAGGTCATCAACAAAGACTACAGTCCTGGTCATAGACAATAATTCTTCAGACAATACCTGTAGCATAATTAATCAGAAATATCCTGAGGTAATATTGATAGACAATAAGGAGAATCTTGGGTTTGGCAAAGCTAATAATATAGGATTTAAATATGCCATTGATAATGGTTTCGAATTTGTTTTTCTGCTCAATCAGGATGCATGGATTGAGAAGAATACTCTTGAGGAATTGGTGAGCACCTCGCATACAAACTCCGATTATGGTATTATATCTCCCATACACCTTAATGGCACAGGTGAAAGACTTGATTTCGGGTTTGCGACATATATAGGGATCAATAACATAAATGATATACCCTCCGGTGATAATAAGATTGTAAGTTGCAATTTTATTAATGCAGCTTTTTGGCTTATCCCCACAACTATACTTAAACAAGTTGGAGGATTTGCTCCTATCTTTCCTCATTATGGCGAAGATGTAAATTATGCGCAACGAGTAGCCGCCAAAGGTTTCAAAATAGGATATACTCTAAAAGCAATCGCCTACCACGATCGTGAAAACCGAAAAGTCAGTCGTGATAAATTCTTTTATTCTGAATATATTTACTTCTTAACCGAAGCGGTAAATATTCGCCACACGCAAATCCGGGCTTTTGGATTTAGCACACTGGCACCTCTGAAGAAAGCAATGCTCTCAATAGCAAAAGGTAGCATTAAAGATACGATGGCATATATAGATGTTGCAATACAAATAACCAAGCATAGAAAACAAATAATCAGAACCCGAAGAAGTTCGAAAGAAACAGGGGCTTATTTATAATATGCTTTTCAAGCCAACACGAAATCAAGTTGTTTGCGTTCAAGGTTTGCCTTGGCAACTTTGATGGAAACAGACTGTCCGAGTCGGTATTCATGCTTGGTTCTGCGTCCAATTAATCGGTAGTTTTTCTCATCCAGCTCATAAAAGTCATCGTCTAGTTCTCGAATAGGAACTAATCCCTCACATTTATTGTCATTGAGTTCTACATATATACCCCACTCGGTAACACCCGAGACAACTCCGTCGAATACCTTACCAACCTTATCAGACATAAATTCAACCTGCTTGTACTTAATTGAGTCACGTTCTGCATTGGCTGCAACCAGTTCCATGTCGGAACAGTGCTTGCAATCACTCTCCAGTTCACTTTCATTTACGGAGGGACCTCCTGCCAAATAGCGCTCCAGCAATCTGTGGACCATCATATCAGGATAACGACGAATTGGCGAGGTGAAATGGGTATAATAATCAAAAGCTAAACCATAATGCCCCATATTCTGAGTAGAATAAATAGCTTTCGACATCGATCGAATAGTAATAGTTTCAATCAGATTCTCTTCGGGGCGACCCTGAACAGAATCAAGCAATTTATTGATGCTCCTGGCAACGACACGATTGCCACCTTCTGTTTTAATTTTATGTCCAAATCTAAGTATGAATTTATTCAATACTTCTAATTTATCAGGATCGGGGATATCGTGAATTCTATATACAAAAGCTTTAGCCTTCTGATTTTTGCCCACATTGCCAATCTTATCAGCGACAGTGCGGTTTGCCAGAAGCATAAACTCCTCAATTAAATGATTCGACTCTACCGACTCTTCAAAATAGACACCAAGAGGTTTGCCCTTTTCGTCAAGGTTGAACTTAACCTCATAACGATCAAAATTGATGGCACCATTTGCAAATCGTTTTTCGCGCAACTGTTTGGCCAGACTATTTAGTGGAAGAATTTGTTCTGAGAACTCACCTTCGTTAGCTTCTATTACTTTCTGTGCATCTTCATAGGTGAGTCGGGCGTCGGAACGAATCACAGTGCGAACAATACGATAGTTTTGAACCTCTGCTTTGTCATCCATCTCAAAGATGACAGAAAATCCAAGTTTGTCTTCATTGGGGCGAAGCGAGCAAAGGTCATTGCTAAGTTTTTCGGGCAGCATTGGAATTGTTCTATCTACCAGATAAATAGAAGTAGCTCTTTTCTCTGCTTCCTCATCAATAATTCCCCCACGCTTAACATAGTGGGTCACATCAGCAATATGAACACCTACTTCCCATAAACCTGAAGGGAGCTTTTGAACCGAAAGTGCATCATCATAATCTTTAGCCGAATCGGGATCAATCGTAATTGTTGTGACATCTCTGTAATCTTCACGCCTTGCAATCTCCTCGGGAGAAATCTCGGAAGAGATTAAATCTGCCTCCTTCTCAACATTTTCAGGATATTTGTAAGGGAGGTCATATTCGGCCAGGATAGCATGCATCTCCGTTGTGTTGTCACCTGAGCGCCCTAATACATCTATTACTTTCCCAATAGGGTTGTTGGCTTTTTCAGGCCACTCTGCAATCTCAACCACTACCTTATCGCCATCTTTAGCTCCATTCAAATCTTCAATTGGAACGAATATATCATTAGCCAGGAATTTACTGTCCAGGACAAGAAAGGCAAAATGTTTTTTGACCTGCATTTCCCCAACAAAGCGACTCTTAACACGTTCCAGAATTTCAACCACCACCCCCTCTGTGTCTGCATGTTTACGTTTAGCCAATAACTGAATTCTAACTCTGTCGCCATTCATTGCATGCTTAGAGTTTCGCTCAGGAATATGAACTGTATTGATATCATCGTCCGGAACAAAAAAGTTTTTACCATTACTGCGTCTTTCAAATCGACCTTCAAGCATCAAGCCGCGAGTATTAATTCTATATCGTCCACGCGACGTCTCAAGCAAACGGTCCTCACTCGATAACTTATCTATTATTCTAACAAGCTGGTTTCTTTCCTGAACTTTTTTTATTCCAACTGCTGCTGCAATTTGCTTATAATTATATTGTTTTTCTGAGTTTTGGTTTAGGAAGTCAATTATTAGCTGCTCAATATCTTTTTTCTTTAGTCTGGCAGTCTTTTTGGTTTTAGGTTTAGTCTTTGTTTTAAATATCTTTTTACTCATAAAATTCGTTTATTTACTGTTACAACAATCAAACAGTGTTTTAGTTATTACAAAGTAACAAAAAAATCATGCATGTACAACAAACTTAAATTAGATATTTCAAGTTGTTATTTGTTATGATTACTTTTGCAAGGTATTTACTGAAAACTATATGAAGAAGAAAATATTAGTTACAGGTGCCAGTGGATTTATTGGCAGCACAATCATAGATAAAGCCCTAGAGTTGGGATATGATGCCTGGGCAGGCATTAGGGAGGGTAGCAGTAAAAAATATTTACAAGACTCAGACATTAACTTTATCAACTTAAATTATGCCTCAAGGGACATTTTAAAAGAACAACTTAACGATCTTTCTAAACTAAATGGACCATTTGACTACATTGTGCATTGTGCAGGAATTACAAAAGCTATAAACACAGATGATTTTGACAATGTGAACTATCTGCAAACACAAAACTTTGTGGATGCTCTTATTGAAACAAACACCACTCCCGAGTTATTTGTCTTTATGAGTACACTCGGAGTAATGGGACCGGGCGATGAAATAAATTACACGCCAATTTCACATAATCAGGTTCCAAATCCAAATACTGCTTATGGCAAAAGCAAACTAAAGGCTGAAAACTATATAAAAGGAATTTCAAATTTCCCTTATCTGTTTCTTAGACCCACAGGTGTGTATGGGCCTCGTGACAAAGACTACCTTATCTTGATAAAAAGTATAAAAAATGGCTTCGAAGTAGGAGCAGGATACAAGAAACAAATTCTGAGTTTTATTTATGTGGAAGATCTGGCAGACATCATTTTTGATTCGATAAATAAAAACATATCACGAAGGGAATATAACATCTCGGACGGAGACAGCTATACAGACACTGAATTTAATGATATCGTAAAAGGTGTTCTGGGAAAGAGACGAACCATAAAATTTAAACTCCCGTTGCAGGTTGTAAAAGCCGCAGCTTCTATCAATGAGAAGCTATCACAACTATTAGGAAAGGCTACAACCTTTAACAGCGACAAATACAATATTATGAAACAGCGCAACTGGAAGTGCGATATCACTCCACTTCAAGATGAACTGGGGTTTAAGGCTAAGTATCCGCTACAGACCGGTGTGGAAAGAACAATTAAATGGTATCAGCAGGAAGGCTGGCTTTAAAATAAGAACAATTAACTCTAACTGAGGACAATTGCCATCACTTTTTTATACTTTTGTCTTCAAATAAATAATAAAATGAAAATAGCATTAATAGGATACGGAAAGATGGGGCATGAAATTGAAAAAATCGCCCTGAAAAGAGGACACAGCATTGTTTGCACCATAGACCTTGGAGAAGAATACAAATTTGACTCTGATGATTTTAAAAGCGCAGATGTGGCTATTGAGTTTACTTCTCCTGAAAGCGCCTTTAACAATTACAAGAGCGCTTTTGCCGCAAATGTTCCCGTAGTTTCAGGTACAACAGGCTGGCTTGACAAAGTAGATGAGATAAAGAGAGAGTGCGAAGAAAATGGACAAACATTCTTTTATGCATCTAACTTCAGTCTTGGAGTCAATCTCTTTTTTGCATTCAACAAATACGTAGCAAAAATAATGAATAAGTTTTCAGACTATTCTGTACATATTGATGAGACCCACCACATACACAAACTGGATGCACCAAGCGGCACAGCCATAACCCTTGCCGAAGGAGTAATAGAAAACCTGGAAAGAAAAAACAAATGGGTGTTAGAGAAAGCCGATAGCGACAACGATTTGATTATTAAATCATATAGAGAAGGCGAAATACCCGGAATTCATTCTGTAACTTACGAGTCAGAAGTAGATACAATTCAAATAACACACGATGCAAAAAGCAGGGAAGGTTTTGCATTAGGCGCCGTTCTGGCAGCAGAGTTCACAAAAGACAAAAAAGGTTTTCTGGGTATGGAAGATATGCTGGGAGAGCTATAGCCATAACTGTTTTTTATAAAATCATAATTAATCACAATAATGAGCAATAAAACAAGAAGTGAAAAAACCACGGATCTAAATTCAAAACTTAGCTTAGCCGAGAGATTTAGAAATGCACAAACTCACCAATGGCTTTGGTTTTCTGTATGGCTGATACTAACAGTCGCTTTTTCAATATGGGCTACAAATCTCTGGTTATTTCTTCTCATATTCCTCTTTTTGGACATATATATCACAAAGTATGTTCCATGGTCATTTTGGAAAAAATCAAAGAATCAGGCATTTAAAAAAACTATGGAGTGGGTTGACGCCATTTTATTTGCCCTTGTTGCTGTTTACTTTATTAACACATTCTTCTTTCAAAACTACCAGATTCCGACCTCATCTCTTGAGAAGTCATTACTTGTAGGTGACTTCCTGGCTGTAAGCAAGATGAGCTATGGTCCTCGTGCTCCAATGACCCCACTTTCATTCCCGTTGGCGCAGCACACAATGCCTTTGATAGGTGGAAAATCATATATTGAAAAACCTCAATGGAAATACAAAAGATTAAAAGGCTTTGGTAATGTAAAACGTAATGACATTGTTGTATTCAACTTTCCAGCTCAAGACACTGTGGCGCTAAATATGCAGGGAGTTGATTTCTACACATTATCCAAATACAACTCAAATGGAAGTGCCGGTATCCGTGCCGACAAAAGGACATATGGCGATGTGGTTTATCGTCCTGTGGACAGAAGAGAAAATTATGTAAAGCGCTGTATTGGACTACCCGGTGAAACTATTGAACTGCGCGATGACAATGTATATATTGACGGCGATCACATTCCCAACCCGGAGCTATCACAACTGAGCTATACAATCCATACAGATGGAGCTGCAATTTCTGAAAATGTATTTAGAGAATTGGGAGTCAGCAAAGATGACTATTATGGTCAAAACGGTTATGGCCAAATGAATATAAAGATGCAGGATTTAGCCAATGTGGACAGCCTTACGCTTGCCACTGCAGGCCTTAGGCCAAGAAACGGAAATAATGGAAGAGTATATTTCAGCATTCCTCTTACAAGGAAGATGGTAGAAGAATTAAAACAGAAACCGTTTGTATGGGACATTATTAAAGATGTCGAGCATCCGGGTTCAAGCTACTACTATCCCATAGATTATAATTCAAACTGGACCAGAGCTGATTACGGTCCATTATGGATTCCGAAAAAGGGTGAAACAATACGTTTTGATTCGGATGTTGATTTTAAAGTCGATGCATACAAACGCTGTATAAAGAATTATGAAGGAAATGATTTTGAATATCATAACGGCACTGTATATATAAACGGTCAACCGGCCGAGTCATACACCTTTACGATGGACTATTACTTTATGATGGGCGACAACAGGCACAACTCTGCCGACTCAAGATCATGGGGTTTTGTACCTGAAGATCATATAGTGGGAAGTCCTATGCTGATATGGCTGTCACTGGACAAGGATAAGGGATGGTTTAATGGAAAAATTCGATTCAAACGACTTTTCACAAGTGCCAAGAAGTAAAACAACAGTACTGACATCCCTATACCTAGCACCGTTAGAATATTACTCAGCACTATTTTGCAGCAGTTCTATCATAATTGAGGCTAATGACAATTACCAAAAACAATCTTACAGGAATCGTTGCAATATAGTAGCTGCAAACGGGGTGATGACACTAACAATACCGGTAATAAAAGGGAATACTCCCGGTACCCCAATGAGAGATATACGCATATCAGATCATGGGAACTGGCAACATGTACACTGGAATGCGATTGTATCTGCATACAACTCATCACCATTCCTGGAATATTATGAAGACTATTTCAGACCGTTTTACGAAAGAAGATTTACTTTTTTATTTGACTTAAATGAAGAGCTTAGAGAGTCAATATTTCAAATGTTATACATTGACACCTCCGTTCAATATAGCAAAGCATATCAGGATGTCTTCTCAAAAGAGTATGTCGATCTTCGTGATAAGATACACCCAAAGCATAAATCCCACTTTAAGAGTCCTGAATCTTATCAGGTTTTTAAAAGTAAACACGGATTCATACCAAATATGAGTATAATAGACCTTCTCTTCAATATGGGAAATGAATCAAGGATGTATCTCTGAATAATTATCTAATCTCATTTTTTTTGTACCTTTGCAATTATAAAATAAATTAAATATGAACAATAAAGTAAGGGTTCGTTTCGCACCTAGCCCAACAGGGCCACTACACATTGGCGGCGTACGAACAGCATTATATAATTATCTGTTTGCCAAACAGAATAAGGGAGTCTTTGTGCTACGAATAGAAGATACAGACTCACAACGTTTTGTGCCTGGTTCAGAGCAATATATCCAGGAGTCTTTCAATTGGCTCAATTTAGATTTCGACGAAAGTCCAACCAAAGGAGGTCCTTACGGTCCATACCGTCAATCAGAAAGAAAAGAGATATACAAGCAATACGTTCACCAATTATTAGAACAAGGTAAAGCATATATAGCTTTTGACACTCCTGAAGAACTGGACAGCAAAAGAAAGGAAATAGCAAACTTTCAATATGATGCATCTACCAGAGGAATGATGCGAAACTCACTAACCCTTTCCCAGGAAGAAGTAAAGACACTTATTGAAAGAAACACACAATATGTGGTCAGAATTAAACTTCAACCTGATATAGACATAACAGTTAACGATTTAATCAGAGGTGAGGTAGTTATAAACTCATCAGTTTTAGATGACAAAGTGATATTTAAATCGGCGGATGAGCTACCCACTTATCATCTTGCAAATGTGGTTGATGACCACATGATGAAAATATCCCATGTAATACGCGGTGAAGAATGGCTTCCATCTGCCCCACTCCATGTATGGCTATATCGCAGCTTGGGTTGGGAAGACACAATGCCTGCCTTTGCGCATTTACCACTCTTGCTAAAACCCGAAGGGAATGGCAAGTTAAGCAAACGTGACGGAGATCGCCTGGGATTCCCCGTTTTCCCTTTGGAGTGGAAAGACCCATCTTCACAGGAAGTGTCTTCGGGCTACAGAGAAAATGGATATCTCCCTGAAGCTGTTGTCAATTTCCTTGCCTTATTGGGATGGAACCCCGGAACTGAACAAGAGATGTTCACTATAAATGAATTAATTCAATCTTTTTCCTTCGAACGATGCAGCAAAAGTGGTGCTAAGTTTGATTTTGAAAAGGGCAAGTGGTTTAATCATAAATATATACAGGACACACCAGACGATAAAATTGCAGAACTAGTCAAACCCTATATCGAATCACAAGGGGTGACATTTGACAAAGAATTTACATCTAGAGTTGCAGGATTAGTAAAAGAGCGTGTTTACCTATTAAGTGACTTCTGGGATCAATCCTCGTTCTTCTTCAAAGCTCCAGACTCTTACGATCAGAAAGTTGTAAAAAAACGTTGGAAGGAAGATACACCTAATCAGATGAGAGAGTTGATTGGAGTCATTGATAAACTTGAAGGATTTAGTTCGCAAGAGCAGGAGATTGCTATCAAGCAGTGGATTAAGGAGAATGAATATAATATGGGTGGCGTTATGAACGCATTCAGATTATCTATTGTTGGCGAATCAAAGGGTCCTCACATGTTTGATATCACAGAGTTGATTGGCAAAAAAGAAACAACCGCAAGAATACAACGTGCCATTAGCAAAATTGATGAATAACGGCCTAAATATGGGCCCAACAGAGAAACATTAATACACTCCCTACTGTTATTCTTATAATTATCGGAGACAATATATGATGACAAAAAGTAAAAATAAAAAACTTAGGATTAAGACAAAATACTTTGTCCACGGTATTTTCATTCTGGCAATTGCATTAATAGCCGTTTTGTTTCCTCGTCAGGGAGAATTTAAATATTCATTTAGCGAAGGAAGACCATGGCAATATGGCCTCCTGACAGCACCTTTTGACTTCCCAATCTACAAACCGGCGGAGCAACTTAAGCAAGAGCAAGACAGTATACTCCGATTTTACGAGCCTTACTACAAAATAGATGAGACTATAGAGATAAATGCCATGGCTGAGTTTGATGCTGATGTGAACTTAGACTCAAAGCTTAGCAGCCTCCCTCCGGCATATCAGCTTTACCTTCGAAACAGTTTGATAAAAAAATATCAGTCGGGGATTATGAAATCTGAGGATTATGACAGAGTTTTTGGCAGTGAGACTCAGGCTCTGAGAATAAAAACCGGCAATGTGGCTGAATCAAAAAACATTGAAGACTTTAATACAATTCGTTCAGCATATGAGGAAATTATAGATGAGGCACCGGACAGAATGGACTTAGCCTTGCTTAGAGGTGCTAAAGTCAATAAGTATATACGCGAAAACATTATCTATGATGCATCTACATCAGAAAAGGCAAGAAATGAATTTATTCAGCAAATTTCGCCTTCTGTAGGCATGATTCAGATGGGAGAAAGGATAATTAGTCAGGGGGAAATTGTAACAAACTATACTTATCAGATCCTAAACTCTCTTAAGAGGGTGACCGAGGATAGAAGTGGTAGAACAGGTAGCAAGTTGTGGATTATAGTGGGACAGGTCTTGCTAATAACAATGATGTTTAGTTCTTTCTATTTATACCTCCTTTTTTTCCGCCCGCTAGAATACCGAAACAGGCAGCATGTTACATTTATGTTGTTATTAATAACCGCGTTTGTAGCATTAAGTGCTATCACAGTACACTTAGGTCTGTTTAACGTATATATAATACCGTATGCAATTGTCACCATTCTTGTCAGAACATTTATAGACTCACGAACCGCGTTGTTTGCCAGCCTCATCACTATAATACTGAGTGCACTAATGGTGCCATTTCCGTTTGAGTTTATTGTAATACAGCTTACTGTTGCAATAACTTCTGTATTCATGCTCAAAGAGCTTACAGAGCGATCACAACTCATACGAAGTTCATTCTTTATTTTGCTAACTTATAGTTTAACATATATAGGATTAGTTCTGCATCAGGAAGGTGATATAAGCAGTATTGACTGGGTGAACATAATCTATTTCGTTATCAATTTTATATTCATTCTATTCTCCTATTCGCTGGTTTATGTGATAGAGAAGTCGTTTGGATTTATTTCGGGGGTGAGTCTTGTAGAACTCTCAAATATAAATAAACCTCTTTTAAAAGAACTTTCAGAGAAAGCTCCGGGGACATTTCAGCACTCTATGCAAGTTTCAAATCTTGCTATGGACGCAGCTACCAAAATTGGTGCTAATGCATCACTTATAAGAACAGGTGCACTGTATCATGACATTGGTAAGATGGTCAATCCGGCATTCTTTACAGAAAACCAGACACCCGGAATGAATCCTCATGCGGGATTACCTTTTGAAGAAAGTGCCAGAATAATAATCAATCACGTCAGAGATGGGGTTAAGATTGCACAAAAACATAATTTGCCAAAACAGATAATAGAGTTTATACAAACTCATCATGGCAACAGTATGCCCAAGTACTTTTATATTTCTTGGAAAAACGCCAATCCGGGCAAAGAAGCAGACGAAGATCTTTTCAGATATCCCGGTCCTAACCCTTACACCAAAGAACAAGCAATCATGATGATGGCTGACACCATAGAAGCAGCCTCAAGAAGTCTAAAAGAATACACAGAAGAGAATATAACCAAACTTGTCGATACGCTTATAGACAATCAGGTTGCTGAAGGGCATTTTAAAATGGCACCGATAACATTCAGAGATATCGATGCCATTAAAAAAGTATTTATTGAAAAATTAAAAATAATTTATCACACACGAATAGTTTATCCTACGCTCAAAGAAGAAGGGAAAGAGTAATTATTATATTATTCCCATTCGATAGTTGCAGGCGGTTTGGATGAAATATCATAAACCACTCGGTTGACACCTTTTACATTTTTGATTATATCATTGCTCACCTTAGCCAGAAAGTCATAAGGAAGTTGGGCCCAATCAGCAGTCATTGCATCAACTGAAATAACAGCACGCAGTGCAATTGTGTTTTCATAAGTCCTTTCTTCATTCATTTTACCAACAGACTGAACCGGCAACAAAATAGCACCTGCCTGCCATACCTTATCATACAAATCATACTCCCGGAGTGCACTTATAAAGATATCATCAGCATCTTGAGTTATGCGAACTTTATTAGGTGTTATCTCACCCAATATACGAATGCCAAGTCCCGGACCGGGGAATGGATGTCGATTTATCAAATGGGGTTTCATGCCTAACTCAAGACCAATACTTCGGACTTCATCTTTAAATAGCATTTTCAAAGGCTCACACAACTTCAATTTCATTTTGTCGGGTAGTCCCCCAACGTTGTGATGGCTCTTTATCGTAACTCCCGTTACGGACAATGATTCTATTATATCAGGATATATAGTTCCTTGTGCAAGCCATTTAATACCATCAAGCTTTTGTGCTTCACTGTCAAAAACATCAATAAAACCTTTACCAATTATCTTACGTTTTTCTTCAGGATCTGACACACCCTTCAGAGCTGAATAGAAATGCTCTCTGGCATTTACTCCAATAACATTTAAACCAAGATGCCCATAATCTTCCTGTACTTTTTCAAACTCATTCTTGCGCAACAAACCATGATCAACAAATATGCAGGTTAGATTGCGTCCAATGGCCTTGTTTAGCAACACCGCAACAACTGATGAGTCAACCCCACCTGACAATGCTAATATAACCTTATCATTTCCCAGCTCTTGCTTAAGGCTCTTAACTGTATTTTCAACAAACGAAGCCGACGTCCAGTCTCTATTGCAATTACAAATAGTAAGAAAGTTGTCAAGAACATCTGATGTCTGAGATAGTTCAGGATAAAATTGTATCCCCCAGGTTTGTTCATCATTAATTTTATAGGCCGCTACTCTTCCGTCACCAAACTTTGCTACGGGTTTAAAAGTGGAAGGCAGACTATCAAAATCAGATTTATCACTCTTAAAGCGCATTTTGTTTGGAAGATTATCCAAAAGATTATCACTCAAACTTGTGATTTCAACTTCTTCAACATTCTGTATCTCATCCGAATCCAAAACAAGCGCACCTTCTTGCTTTGCCAATAGCTGAGCGCCATATCCAATTGCCAAAACAGGATATTTACCCCGAATTGTGCTCAAATCAACACTAAAGGCATTAGAATCATTAACAGACAGAGGGCTTCCCGACAGGATTACTCCTTTAACAGATTCATCATCAAGGGGGAATTTATTAAAAGGTACAACCTCACAATAGGTGTTCATTTCTCTAACCTTTCTGCCAATAAGCTGAGTTGTGGCAGAACCAAAATCAAGAATGATAATTTTTTCGTGCATAAGGCGATTGTTTTACTTTTATATTTACTGCTGCAAAGATACAAAACTATCAGTGTTTATTGATAATTCACAATATCAGTCACTGTTTTTTTATATTTTAGAGCTTACAAATACATTTATTTAACTATCTTTGAAGATTATAATAATTGAACAATGATGACATTACGCCATTTTTTATATATAATAGTTTTAATGCTTAGCCCTCTTGTAATCATGGGGCAATCATTGGATGACGCAAAAAAGTTGTTGCAGGATGGCAGCTTTCAGGAAGCAAAGCAGGTTCTTGATGAGATTTATACAAAAACGCCAAACAATTCAGAGGTTAACCACTTGCTTGGAGTTATTGCAATTAATAACAGTGAACTACAGAAGGCAGAAGAGCACTTAAAATTCGCATCTCAAAAGCGATTTCAAGCATCTTATCTTGCCTTAGGGGAATTATATGCAAAGACATATCGTTTTGACGATGCTGAAAAAGAATTTGACAAGTATGAAAAAGCCAACCGAAGAAATAAGGATGCCTTGCAAAATTTGGAAACCAAGAGAAACTATGCAAATAAGCTGGAAAGGATGGTTGGGCGTACAGAAGACATTCAGATTATTGACAGTGTGGTATTAAACAAAACAGATTTCCTGGCTGCTTATAAATTAAGTGAGTCTTCCGGTTCAATAAAACCCTTGAACTCTTTTTTGAAAGATCAACCTGACGAAAAAATGCCCTTTTTCACAAACGAGCGTAATGACAAAATATACTATTCTCGCAAGGACGCTGACAGAGGATATAAAATATTCACCATGGAGAAGTTATTGGGTGAATTTGGTAATGAGAAAGCTCTTTCAGAAAATATAAATCAATCAGGCAATCAAGCATATCCTTTTGTTTTGAGTGACGGACTTACTATCTATTTTGCATCAACAGGAAGCGAGTCAATCGGAGGTTATGATATTTTTGTTACTCGCTACAACCTGGCAACCGAAAGCTATCTAACCCCCAATCACCTGAACATGCCTTTCAACTCTCCCTTCAACGATTACATGATGGCAATTGATGAAGAAAAAGGGATAGGATGGTTTGCAAGCGATCGTTTTCAAAACAAAGATTCTGTTTGCATATATACTTTTATACAACCTCAGGGTATAACTCTAATTGACAACGATGATGAAGACTACTTGCGCAATCGTGCAATGATTTCATCCATTGCACAAAGCCAAAAGGAAGGAGTTGATTACACTTTGTTAATTCAGGAGATTCAAAAAGACATGCCGGGAGATTCAAAACAAAAGAAAGATTTTGAATTTATAATTAATAACGACAATAAATACTTTACACTTGAAGACTTCAGACATGGTGCTGCAAAGGCACTTTACTCACAAGTGTTGGTATTAGAATCAAAATACAAACAAATAACAGACGAACTACTCCAATTAAGAAGTCAATATGCAAGTGGCACAACAAATCAAGTAGTTGTAAATACCATATTAGCTCTTGAGAAAGAATCTGAAGAAATTTATAAAGAGATTAAATCACTAGAACTAAAAGCTAGAAATGAAGAAATAAGAAACATATATTAAATCTTATATCTATGACACTAAGTTTTACAATAGTAGCACTACTCGCTCTTGCAGGAATTATTTTCCTGCTTATAGAAATTTTTCTATTACCCGGATTTGGAATTGCAGGGATAGGAGGCATTGTACTTCTTATAGGCAGTATATTTTATGCGTATAGCTACATAGGGGCTACTGCGGGAACAATTACCCTTTTTGCAACAATAATTCTGCTCGGAGGTACTTTCTTTTGGTTAATCAAATCAAAATCACTTCGTAAGATTGCACTAACGACTGACATTACAGAAACTGTTGATAACAGTGATTTAAAACAAATAAATAAAGGTGATGTCGGAATAGCAACTTCCAGATTGAATCCGATAGGAAAAGTGATGATTAACGAAGTAATGGTCGAAGGCAAGTCTTTTGACGGAGAAATGATAGATGAAGAATCTGAAATAGTTGTAATTTCCGTATCTTCCTTTAATGTAATAGTCAAAAAAGCAACCTGACACCACATCAATACGACCTATACATTTTCAAGATAGGTCGATACTAGTAATTTAACAATAATACTTAAAACGATATCTTATGTTTGAATTATCATTCCCATTAATTGTTACACTTGGAATAGTTGTAATTTTTGTAGTTATATTTTTCCATTATGTACCGTTTTTCCTGTGGATAAACGCATTATCAGCAAATGTTCGCATTTCTCTCGTTCAACTGTTTCTGATGCGTCTGCGACGTGTACCCCCGCACACCATTGTTTATGCAATGATTGAAGCACACAAAGCAGGACTTAAAAATGTAACCAGAGACAATCTTGAAGCTCACTATCTGGCAGGAGGTCACGTTGAGCAGGTCGTACACGCACTTGTTTCAGCATCAAAAGCCAATATTGATCTATCATTTCAAATGGCTACAGCTATTGACCTTGCGGGTCGTGATGTGCTTGAAGCTGTACGAATGTCTGTAAACCCAAAAGTAATTGATACTCCACCCGTCTCAGCCGTAGCGATTGACGGTATTCAGCTAATTGCCAAAGCACGTGTAACCGTTCGCGCAAATATACGTCAGCTTGTGGGTGGTGCAGGAGAAGAAACGATTCTAGCCCGTGTTGGGGAAGGAATTGTCTCCTCGATCGGGTCGGCAGCATCACACAAGTCAGTTCTAGAGAACCCGGATTCTATTTCTAAACTGGTACTCAGAAAAGGACTTGACGCAGGAACTGCTTTCGAAATTCTGTCTATTGACATTGCCGATATAGACATAGGTAAGAACATCGGTGCTGTACTTCAAATGGATCAGGCACAAGCAGACAAAAATATTGCACAAGCGCGAGCCGAAGAACGACGAGCAATGGCAATAGCACAGGAACAAGAGATGAAAGCCAAAGCACAGGAAGCTCGTGCTAAAGTGATTGAAGCAGAGGCTCAGGTGCCTATTGCGATGGCTGAAGCATTCCGCAGTGGCAATCTGGGTATTATGGATTACTACCGCATGGAAAATATTAAAGCTGACACCGATATGCGTGATTCTATCGCACGACCGCAATCAGGTAGCAAAGAACAAAAGAAATAAATGTAGTTAGACACGAACAATAAAAGAAGGATTATGAGAAGAATACCAGACTCTGAATTTATAATAAATCCCGACGGAAGTGTTTTTCATCTGCACATCAAGCCTGAGCAACTCTCAGAAAAGATAATAATGATGGGTGACCCCGGAAGGGTCACACTAGCCGCATCCTATTTGGACAGCATTGAATGTGATATTCAAAGCCGTGAATTTCACACCGTAACCGGTATGTACAAAGGGAAGCGAATAACCATTATCTCACACGGGATAGGTACTGACAATATAGACATTGTAGTAACCGAGTTGGATGCTCTTGCAAATATTGACTTTGAAACACGCACTGTTAAAAAGGAGTTTAAACAACTTACAATGGTTCGTGTAGGCACATCAGGAGGCATGCAACCACATTGTCCTGTAGGGTCATACGTAGTTTCAGAAAAATCAATAGGGTTTGATGGTCTTCTACACTATTACGCCAATTCGCGAGAGGTTTGCGATACTGATTTTGAGGATGCATTTCAAAAATATGTAAACTGGTCTCCATACCATTGCTCCCCATATGTTGTAAATGCAGATGAAGACTTAATTGACCGTATCGGACACGACATGATTCATGGTGTTACAATTTCTGCAATTGGATTCTATGGGCCACAAGGAAGACACGTCAGACTTCCACTAGCTGACTCCGAATTAAATAGCAAAATTGAATCATTCCGATATGACGGGCACTCGATAACTAACTATGAAATGGAAAGCTCTGCAATAGCAGGACTATCCCGCATGATGGGACATAAAGCCATGACGGTTTGTTCGATAATTGCCAATCGTGTAGCTCTTGACTCCAACGCAAACTATCAAGGTTCTATAGAAGACCTATTAAAAATTGTTTTGGAAAGAATATAATCAACAACATCAAAAAGAGAACAATTAAATTAAACGATATGAGAAAACTATTATTATTACTGTTGGCAACAGTAAGCTTAAGCGCTTTTGCACAGCAGAATCCACCACAACCAACCGACCAGAATGTAAGGACAGGGGTTTTGGAAAATGGATTAACTTACTACGTTCGACAAAATAGTATGCCGGAAAACCGCGCAGACTTTTATATAGCACAAAAAGTAGGCTCTATGCAGGAGGAAGACAGTCAGGCAGGACTGGCACACTTTCTCGAGCACATGGCTTTTAATGGAACTACAAACTTTCCGGGCAAAACAATGCTCAATTATCTTCAAGATAATGGAATTAAGTTTGGCACCAACATCAATGCTTACACATCATTTGATGAAACTGTTTATTATGTAAGTAACGTACCAACAACAAATCAGAACTTAGTAGATTCTGTTCTACTCGTTCTTTACGACTGGTCTTGCGGAATAGCACTAGAAGAAGAAGAGATAGAGAGCGAGCGCGGAGTAATTCGTGAAGAGTGGAGAACCCGGGGTGGTGCACAACAACGCCTTTGGGAAACACTACTCCCCATTATGTATCCAAACAGCAAGTACGCACATCGCATGCCCATTGGTGATATTGATGTAATCAACAACTTTCATCCTGATGAGATTCGGGCTTACTATAAAAAATGGTATAGACCAGACCTGCAAGGAATCATTATTGTAGGTGACTTTGATGCCGAGGATATGGAAAAGAGAGTTGTAGAGTTGTTTGGAAAAATACCAATGCCGGAAAATGCTGCGGTACGCGAATATTTCGAGGTTCCAGACAATGAAGAGCCTATTGTAGCTTTTGCGACAGATCCTGAAGCAACCAACACACAGATTCTTATATTTCATAAACATGAGCCCATACCGGATGAGATCAAACTTTCTCAGGCAGGCTTAGTATTAAACTATATAAAATCGGTTGCATCCAGTATGGTTAATGAGAGATTTCAGGAGATTCTTCAAAAACCTAACGCACCCTTTACAAGTGCCTACGCATATGACAGTGACTATTTTGTAGCTAAGACAAAAGATGCATGGACTGTTGTAGGAGGTGCTGCTGAAGATAAGATTAAGGACGCTGTAGGTGCAATGATACGTGAAACTGAGCGTATGAAACAATTCGGATTCACTGTGTCTGAGTATGAACGTGCTCGCACAAACATCCTAAAGAATTATGAAAACTCCTACAATAATCGAGATAAGGAAAGAAACAGTACTTACAGCCAAGAGTATGTAAACAGCTTTACAGACAGCGAACCCATACCGGGAATTGAGTATGAATACAATATGATGAATATGATTGCTCCAAATATTCCTGTAGAGGTTATCAATCAATCGATTGCTCAGCTTATTGACGGGGATAATATGGTGATAGCCATTACAGGACCTGAAAAGGAAGGTCTCGTGTATCCTTCGGCAGAGGAAATTTTGTCGATAATAAGCAGTGTAAGAGCAGAAAATATAGAAGCATACGAGGAAGAGGTTTCAGATGAGCCTTTGATATCCAATATACCTCAACCCGGCAAAATAGCAACCGTTGAAAAAGATGAAGCATTCGATGCAACGATATGGACGCTTGAAAATGGAATGAAGGTCGTACTTAAATCAACAGACTTTAAAGATGACCAAATTTTAATGACAGCATCAAGCTGTGGTGGCTTTTCACATTTTGCAGAGCAAGACCCTGTTAACAGCAAAATAATGTCTAGTTTAATAACTGTCGGAGGTGTTGGGAATTTCAGTGCCACAGGACTTACAAAAGCTCTAGCAGGCAAAACAGCCTCAGCACGTCCTAGTGTATCCCTTACACATCAGGGTTTCAGTGGTTCATCGTCAATAAGAGACTTTGAAACTATGCTTCAATTGGTTCATTTATACTTCACTGCACCACGCAGCGATGATGATGCATATCAATCTATGATGCAACGTCTTTCAACACAACTAAAGAACCAAGAAGCTGAGCCAATGGTAGCATTTAGTGATGCTGTTTCAGAAGCATTATATAGCGACAACCCACTTACTATCAGGTTTAAACTTGAAGATGTCGAAAAAGTGGATTATGAGAAAATAATGAGCATGTACAAGGAAATGTTCAGCAATCCCGGAAGTTTTGTGTTTACTTTTGTGGGCAACATAGACGAAGAAGCTATTAAGCCGGTTGTAGAGCAATATCTGGCTTCACTGCCCGGACAAAATAAAACAACTAAGTATAAAGAAATTCCAATGAACTTCAACACCGGGAAGATTGAAAATATTTTCCAAAGGAAAATGCAAAATCCTAAAGCGTCTGTATTTATAGCTTCAAGTGGCAACATTGAATACACACAAAAGAACAGAATGCTTATGAGCATGTTTGACCAGGTATTGCGCATAGTTTACACAGAGAAAGTCCGTGAAGACGAAGGAGGTACATATGGCGTTAGTACTCAGGGTCAAATATCAAGATATCCTAAAGGACAAACTATCCTTCAAATTATTTACGATACTGATCCGGAAAAAGCTGAGAGGCTTAATGAAGTTATTCACAGAGAGTTAAAGGCAATCGCAGACGAAGGACCTCGTGATGAAGACTTCAATAAGGTTAAAGAGTATATGCTTAAACAGTATAACGAAAACCTGAAGGAAAACAGCTATTGGATGAATATCCTTAGCACAAAACACTTCTATGGCGAGGATAATTATTCATCTTATCTGGACACACTTAACTCAATCACTGCATCTGATATTAAACAGTTTGCAAAAGACTTCTTGTCACAAAACAATGAAGTCATTGTAATGATGATGCCTGAGTAGATTTCAACACAGAGTAAATATTTTAAACGTGACTGCCTGTAATAAGCAGTCACGTTTTTTATATTACCATAAAAGAATCAATCTACCCAAATAATTTTATAACATCATCTTTCTCATCAAAAACACCCGGTTCTAAAGTAATTTCATCTACCTGCATATCTTCAAACATTTTCTCAATTCTCCGCTCTTCAAAAGGACTAAATATTCTTTGCACATTAGTTCTCACCACTTTTGCGGGTGCCCCAACCAAAAACAGATTTGTACCCAATTCTGTATAATCTTTATTTAAGTAACTGTTTCTGGCCGTGATTGAATAATCGGGCAGTATTGTGCCTTTTGACAGAATAGATCCGGCATTAATCCAACAGTTACGTCCAATGACAATTGGCTTCTTATTGTTTTTAACCACACCGGTTTCAATGTTCTTTACATAATGAAGGTCACTATCCAAAACTGTACAATTATATGTAATTCTCGTAAAATCACTAATAGTAATAGATGCTATAGACTTAATGAAACACCCACTTCCAATAGTACAGGCATTTCCAATGCTTATAGTACCATAGGCACTTATAACAGTGCCACTCGATATCAAAGAGTAGCCGTTAAATATCACCTTGCCTTTTATAAACAATCGAGTCTTGAGAGAAGAAAGAACATAACCATCCATGTTATAACCTATGCGGATCATTGACCGTCTAATGGGTGTTGTTATCATAACATTTCCTTCAAGAGAGTCAAAAACAACACCTTTATATATATATATAGGGAGTTTTACGGCTTGATTAAACGGGAGCATCTTTAAATTAAAATATAGGGTTTTAATAAAATTGATTTCAAAGAGTACTCTGTATATTAAGTCATAAATTCGTTGGAATGGTTTAAAAATTGATTTCATAAGAATTAATATTACTGTGAAATGTCACTATTTAAAACTTTATAACAATACCAAAGCTCTATTTGCCTCACCGCATACTGGTAAATAATCATAAATTATCATAAATCAGGACAGTATAAAAAAATGACACGTCTACTCGACATGCCATTAAAAGTTATTCTAATATTGAATCTCTTCACGCTACTTCTTCCACTTCAATCGCAAACTATTGCTCACCACACTCACACTGCTAAGTGCCATGGCAGCACCTGCAATCATTGGATTAAGCAAGAATCCGTTGATAGGATAAAGTAAACCTGCAGCGATCGGAATACCAATCACATTATATATAAATGCCCAGAACAGATTCTGGCGGATAGTACTGACTGTCTGTTTAGATAATCGAATTGCCTGAGGTATCTTAGTCAAATCAGAAGAGATGATAGTCATCTTTGCAACATCCATTGCAATATCACTACCCTGCCCCATGGCTATACTCACATCAGCCTGAGCCAACGCAGCACTGTCGTTGATACCATCACCCACCATGGCAACTATCTTAGCCTGCTCCTGTAGCGACTTCACAAACTCCGCCTTTTCCTGTGGAAGCACCTCTGCTTTAAAGTGATCAATTCCCGCCTGTTCTGAAATGGCACGTGCCGTTGATGCATTATCTCCTGTAAGCATATAAAGCTCAATTCCCATATCGTGCAATTCTTTAACCGCAGCTATAGAACTCTCCTTTATGCTGTCTGAAATGGCCAATACAGCCAACGCCTGAGTGCTGTTTGCAAACCATATAACAGTCTTTGCAGCGTCACTCCACTCATTTGCTTTTTCAAGCATGTCTTCAGGCAGAGACAACACATTCTCCTGCATAAGTTTCAAGTTACCCGCATAATAAGTCACATTATTTACATCACCACGCAACCCTTTGCCCGTGATACTTTCAAAGTTAGTAACATCAACCTGCTTTTCATCCTTATAAAATTCCACAACGGCGTCTGCAAGTGGATGCTCCGAATGCCTTTCCAGATTCATCAATATAGATTTCAATGACTCATCTTTCCAATACTCATCAGTAACCATAGGCTTACCTTCGGTAATGGTACCTGTTTTGTCAAGCACAACTGTATTTACTTTTTTAGAAATCTCCAAACTCTCTGCATCCTTAATCAATATACCTTGTTCAGCACCCTTGCCCACACCTACCATGATGGCTGTGGGAGTGGCAAGTCCCAAAGCACACGGACACGCAATAACCAAAACAGTAACAAATGCCAGCAGTGCATGAGTCAGAGCATTATCACCACCCAGCAACATCCACACAATAAACGTCAAAACAGCAATACCAATAACCACAGGTACAAAAATAGCAGCTATCTTGTCTACCAACCTCTGTACCGGTGCCTTGCTGCCTTGCGCATCCTGAACCATTTTTATAATATTTGCCAGCATGGTCTCTTTACCAACTTTGTCGGCACGAAATCTAAAGCTGCCCTTCTGATTAATAGTCCCTGCAAAGACCTTCTCTTTGACTACCTTATGAACTGCCATAGGTTCACCGCTAAGCATGCTCTCATCCACAAACGATTCGCCCGAAACAACCGTTCCGTCAACCGCAATTTTCTCACCGGGTTTCACAACCACCACATCACCTTTTATAATACGTTCTATAGAAATCTGAATCTCACTTCCATCTCTCACCACAGTAGCCGTTTTGGGTTGTAATCCCATAAGCTTCTTCAACGAAGCAGAAGTGTTGCCCTTAGCCTTCTCTTCCAGCAGGCGACCAAGCAATATGAATGAAATCACAACAGCTGCAGCTTCAAAATAGACATGAGCTTCCAGACCCTTGCTTTCCCAAAACTGAGGATAAAGCATATTGAACACACTAAACACATAAGCCGTACCCGTACTCAAAGCCACAAGGGTATCCATATTTGCAGTGCGGTGCATTGCCTGCTTCCACGCATTAATAAAGAAGTCGCGCCCCAGCCAAAGCACCACGGGTGTTGACAACACCCACATTATCATATTAGCATGAGGGATATTCATAAACACCATACTGATAAGAATCAGCGGAACGGCAAAAATCAGCGACCAGATGGTTTTCTTCTTCAGTGCACTATATCTTTGGCGATGAATCTCATCTAGCTTGTCCTGCTGAGTCTCTTTTGTATAGACCATATCATAGCCAATAGACTGAATTTCCCTTTGCATATCCTCAGGTGAGATTAGCTCAGGGTCATAATCTACCTGCAAACTCTCGTTGGCAAAGTTGACAGAAGCCTTGCGAACTCCAAGCATAGCTTGAATTTTCTTCTCAACCCCTGCCGAACAACCCGCACAAGTCATTTTCAACACCGGAAAATTGTCGGTAACCAACTCAGGTTTCACGCTTTTCAACTCCAGTTTCTCAGGCAAAAGCATATCAAAACCTATAGACTGCACAGCCTGTTGCATCATCTCCGGGCTTGTCACGTCAGGATTGAAGTCAACCTGCAAACTCTCATTTGCAAAATTGACCGATGCACTGTTGACTCCTTCCAGTGATTGGATTTTCTTCTCAACGCCGGCTGCACAACCCGCACAGCTCATCTTGAGAACAGGAATGTTTAATGTAGTATGATTATTGTTTGTTGACATAATGACAACTTTTTGTATTAGCACAAAGTTAGCAACAAACATCTATAAGATTGTTATACAATTATAGATTAGATTTGTAAAGTTTACACCTCATCAAGAGGTTTTCGCTTTTTCTCCTTAATCTGTTTGAAGTGGCTGGGTGTCAAACCTGTTACCTTCTTAAACTGATTACTGAGGTGTGCCACGCTCGAATAGTTGAGCAGCAATGCAATTTCGCTTAGGGTAAGTTCATCATAAACAAGCAACTCTTTAACCCGCTCAATCTTCTGCGCGATAAAGTATTTCTCTATGGTAGTGCCCTCAACCTCTGAAAACAGATTAGAGAGATAACTATAGTCATGATGCAACTCATCAACAAGCAAGTCAGATAGATTAACGGCCAACTGACTATCACGATTATGAACCAGCTCGATAATGACATTTTTAATCTTCTCAATGATTATGCTACGCTTGTCATCAATTAGCTCAAAACCCAGTGGTGCAAAAGCATCAGCAATTTGCTGTTTTTGTTCATCACTAATCTCCTGATTAAACACCACTTCGCCCAGCGTCACTTCGTCTATATCAAGCTCAAGATTTGCCAGCACGCTGCGAACCATCATTTCGCAGCGGCTGCAAACCATATTTTTTATATGTATCTTAGTCTTAATCAAAACTATTTGGTTACCTCTTCAGGCACATGTTTATACTTAAAGAAAATCAAGAACAAAACAGCCACTACCATCGAATAGGCTGCAAATGTCATCCAAATGCCGGGCCAGTCTTTAACAAGTGTCACAGGATCTTCAAACCATTTTGTAATAACCACACCGGCAACAATATTCCCCAGAACAGCCCCCACTCCGTTAGTCATCAACATAAACAAACCTTGTGCAGACGACTGAATAGATTCGTCCGTGTTTTGTTCAACATAAAGTGCACCCGATATATTAAAGAAATCAAATGCCATACCATAGACCACACACGATGCTATAATCAACACAAAGCCCAGAACGCTATTGTCAGCCAGTCCAAACAGTCCAAAACGAAGCACCCATGCTATCATACTGAAAAACATCACTCGCTTAATACCAAAACGTTTCATGAAGAAAGGAATGGCCAGAATAAACAATGTCTCAGAAATTTGAGATACCGACAATATTATTGTCGAGAAATTATTTATAAGTTCTCCCACAGGAAATACTGTTGGGTCTTGTAAGAAACCATCACCATAAGCATTGGTTAGCTGAAGTGCAGCGCCCAGCAATAGACTAAACAAAAAGAACAAAGCCATTTGAGGTTGCTTGAGAAGCACAAATGCTTCAAGTCCCAAATGCTGCAGAAGAGTTTTCTTTTCTGTGCTTGATTTTTTAAGTGAAGAGATTACGGGCAGAGAAATCATTGAGTAAATACCCAGCACAAATGCAACCAGACCTGCAATCTGAAACGAAACCTTGATGCTCATACCCAATCCCCAACTTTTTGTAAAGAAATTGGTTATCCACATTGCAACAATAAAGCCAACTGTCCCCCACACACGTATGGGTGGGAAAGCAACTATGGGGTCCTTACCTTCACCTTTGAGCACACTAAAACTAACAGAGTTCATAAGCCCAATGGTAGGCATATAGAAACTCATAGCCACCAGCAACACCCAAAAGAATGTAACAGGCGAATCGATAGACGGCAGTAAAAGCATTGTTGCACCAAACAGGAGATGTAAAATAGCATACACATAGTTAGCCTTCCATTTGTCAGCAATAATTCCGAACAAGGTAGGCATTATCAGAGATGCAAATCCCATTGTAGAAAACACCAATCCGAATTGCGAAGCATTCCACTGTTTTTCCACAAACCCATAATGTCCCAGGGTCATCATCCAAGCTCCCCACACAAAAAACTGCAGGAAGTTCATGATAATTAGTTTAGACTTAGTATTCATAAAATAAGTATTGCGATTAATAATGATTTAAAATAACAATTTCATTGTCAGCGTCTCAGCCATGGAGCAGGATTCAGTTTTGTAGTCTTTTGCCACAATTGGAAATGCATTGTCGCAATTCCACTGTCTGGGTCTGTATATATCCTACCCAGCGATTGTCCTGTCTTCACCTTATCTCCAGGTTTCACATATATATCAAATATGTTTGCATAGAACGTATAATACTCGCCATGGCGAACAATCACACAAGTGTTCATTCCCGCAAATGGGAATACTTTCGAGACCTCACCATCAAACACCGCTCTGATATTTGCACCATTCTGAGCTTTAATGTCAATACCATTGCTATTGGTTGAGATGTTCCATTCAGTATGCTTGTTCACCCCAAACTGCGACACGATAGTAGAAGTGCCGGTCACAGGCATTGGCAACTTGCCTTTATTTGCAACAAAGTTCTTAGACAGATTAAATGACTCATCCACAGAAGAGCGTGAAACCTCCACCTTTGGTTCTACCTGCTTTGCATCCGAAACAGCATCCTTATCCTTAACTGCCACATCCTTGTCTGTTTTCTTTTTAACAGCTTCACGACGAGCCCGCTCAGTAGCCTCTGCCTTGCGACGAGCTTCCGCCTCACGTTCCTGGCGAGCAACCTCTTCGGCAATCAACTTACTAATTTGCCCATCTAGCTTTTTGGCTTGCTGCTGCTTTGCCTGAAGTTTCTTTTGCAGGTCCTGCTGCTTGCCACGAGCTTCTTTCATTTCCGATTGTCGCGTACTCTCTTCCTGCTGCAGTTTTTCCTGCTCCTCCTTTATGGCATTAATAGCTTTCAGTCTGTCGGCCTTAGCCTGATCCAGGTCAGCTATTTTCACTTTTATCTTTTCATTCTGTGCTTTAATCTCATTAGCCTGCCCCCGTCTCCACTGGGAATAGTTCTTCAGGTATTGCATACGCCGAAGTGATTCTCCAAACGACTTTCCCGATAAAATAAATATGAGTTCGTTTTGTCCGCTTCGGTTTGCTTGCATCACACGTACCGCATTGGCATAATTATCTTTCTTTCGCTCCAGCTCTTCATTAAGTCTCTTTATTTCAGACTCCAGACGAGCCTGCTCCTTCTCCAGCTCATCCACTTCACGTCTTTGCAATGCCATTATCTCCTTTCGCGAAGCAATCTGTTTATTAATCAGAGCAATCCTGTCAAGCAAAGTAGTTGTCACTTTCTTTACATCCAAAAACAGCTTATTGGTCTGTTTAATATCTTCCTGCAAATCTTTTTGCTGTTTCCGCAAGTTTTCTATTTGCGTGGTTTGCGAAAAGACAGCAAATGACAGAAGCATTAATAATGATATTGCAAAGTACCTCTTCATCAGTTGTCCGTTAATATTTTTATAAGGCTGTTGAAATCTGCTCTGGAATAGCTTGAGGGTATTGAGATTGCCAAATCAAATTCTTCATCCAGTACAATGCCCGAGAACTCCATTCCTATATCCGCTTTCCGTTTAGGAGTTGACAGTTTCACATTCATCCGATGTGGAAATATCTTATCGCTTCTCAGCATAAACTCATCATAAATCCAGTCCATCGAATATTTTCTCACAGGCTCATTAATATGTGCCAGCGCAACACGATCATTACCATCAATCGAAAAACTATACTCTATCCCCGCCTCTTTGTCAACTGAATTAATCTGATAGTACAAATCCGAAACCCGGCTTGTGGAAAATTTCACGTAATCTCCATAAGACACTTCAGAATGACCCGTCAAAAATATACGATTGGTGAGAAGAGACTGGACTGTTTTGAAGTCAAATCCTACGGGGTAATGCTTCTTCACATCATTGAGAGACTCCTTAACATAACGCTTATTCATTCGGTCTAGCAATACTATACTGTCAGTATCTATATAAAGCCTCAACATCTCAACTCCAAACAACGGCTGTATAGACAATTGTAACGCACGATCTCTCAATATTTTGAGATTCGACTTGGAGCTGAGCGATCTGGTGCCCGTCGACAAGCTAAGGCTCACTCGCGAAGAGAAAGTATTAAATTCAAACTGATTGTCCACAATATCCACAAACAGTTTATCATCAACTTTTGCTTCAATAGGTGCTGCAGACAATATCTGCTTCTTTGTCTTACAGGATTGCCCCACAAAACCAGCCACTACTATTATCAGCAGAAATATATAAAGTATTCTTTTGTTCATTTCACTAAATATCTTTTTTTCCTAATCTTCTTTTTCAATATTTTTGAATTACCTCCGGCATCACGAGCCTTTTTCCATTGCTCAACAGCACCTTCCTCATCACCCGTCACAGCAAGCACATCACCATAGTGCTCCCACACATCGGCTGAGATATCATCTTCACTATATTCAATTGCCTTTTCTATATATATCTTAGCCATTGTGTATGCACCCTGCTCAAATAGAATCCAGCCATAAGTGTCAAGGAAAGTAGGATTGGTAGGCTCTGCCTTCACAGTGAGACTACTCATTTTCTCGGCCTTGTCCAAATCCTGACGCTTCAACGACAAGTAATAACTATAGTTGTTTAGCACATGAGTATTCTGCGGATTAATGCCGATAGCCTTCTCATACATTTCAAAAGCAACACTCTCCTTCTTAATCATATAGTTTATGTCACCCAATTGTCCATAAAAATCTGATTCAATCATTGGATTTCTAAACTCGGCATTCTTCAATCCATCCTCAAACACCTGCAAACTCTCCTTATACTTTTCCTGTATTGCTTTGATCATACCCAGATAATAGTAAAACTGTGGTGCATCGGGAATATGCTCTATCCCCTTCTCAGTAAGCTCTATAATTTTATCATGGGCCGAGGTGTCAGGTAGCAGAATACGCAACATCTGTTCATATCCTGTGATATCTGTCGGGTTGTCATTGGTATATCTCTCATACTGCACAAGTGCCTCTTTTTCCTTTTTCTGAAACATCAGCACCTCACCATACAGAAGGTTTATGTTACTATTATTGGGATGTTGTTCAAACATAGACTCAAACAATGGGTCTGCAACCTCCAGACTCTGTTTACTCTGACTCAGCATACCCACATATCTGCTCAGCATCGACAACTTTGTGTCCACATCCATTTTCACACTGGTAATGGCCTTTTTAATCTCACTTTCAGACGCTTCCTTATCTCCGGTTTTGTCATAGTATTTTACCATCGACAATATCAACTGTGGTGATTCGGGGTCAATGCTCTTTGCCCTGTCGAAATAGTCAATAGCTTTTTCACTATCCCCATCTTCCAAATACAACTCGCCCACCATCAGTAAATACTGAGGATTGTCAGGGCTTTTGGTCACAATCTTTTCAATCTCATCAAATGCCTTATCCTTTTCACCGGCAGCGCTATATAGTCTGAATTTATTTACAGCAATTGCATCATTGTCACCAGTGTACTTCTGCAGAGAGTCCAGAGAGGCAATTGCAGAATCGGTCTCACCCATAGAACTGTAAACATTAGACAAATCGAAATATAGTTCCACCTTCTCGGGATACAACTCAAGCATATTGTTGTATATATCAACCACCTCTTCATACTTATCCAGGCCCATGCTCAAATCTGCAAGAACCATATTGTAATAATAGTTGTCAGGATTGTAATTTACAGACTTCCTCACCAACTCATAAGATCCTTCCAGATTGTTAAGTGCATTTTGAAAGGCAGCGAGCTCGACAAGCAGGCTCGAATTGGTAGAATCGAGAGCAAAACAATGATTGAAAAGGTCGTGTGCCTCGCCAAACTTATTTTGAGTTTTGGCACTAAGTGCCGCATAATAGTAATAATCGAACTTGCGGCGACTCTCCTCGTCTAGTATCAATCCCTTTTCCTGAGGAATCATACTTATTGAAAACATAAGGAGCAGCACTCCGCCTAGTAAACGTTTTATGGTTTGATTCATTTTATCTTGTTCCTTGTTTTATTGTTTGCCGGTGTGTCCAAATCCGCCGGCACCCCTTTCGCTCTCATCGAGCACATCCACCTCGTTCCACTCCACACGCGAATGACGCGCCACAACCATTTGGCATATGCGCTCACCGTCGTTGATTGTGAAGTCCTCATCTGACAGGTTGGCCAAAATAACTCTAATCTCACCCCTATAGTCGGCATCAATAGTGCCGGGCGAGTTCACCACCGAAATACCATGTTTGATGGCCAATCCGCTTCGCGGGCGTATTTGTGCTTCATATCCTTCTGGCAGTTGAATGTAAAGTCCCGTGGGAACCAACACGCGCTGAAGCGGCTTCAGAACAATTGATTCATCAATATTTGCACGCAGGTCCATACCGGCAGAAAGAGCTGTTGCATACTCAGGCAGAGAGTGTTTCGACTTGTTGACTATTTTGACTTCCATACTTATTAAGTGGTTTAACCAACACTAGTTGTTTTTTTGTTTCTAACATGCGAATTTAGGCATTTATGACCACATAACAGTCATATTGACAAAATTAATTGCCACAGTTCCCCGTTTGTAACTTATATTTATAATTGATTAATTCATATAAAAGAGAAAAATTAATATCTTTGTAAGTATATGAACGGAGATAAGGACATTTTAAAAAACTTGCGCCAAATACTCAGCGAGCAAGGAGTGGAATCGTTCCATGTGCTCGAAGAGCTTGTACCCATTGAAGAACAAATGGAGTATTTTCGCCTCTTCGACAAAGTCAGGAAAGACAATGCACCAATCGACAGAGATGAAGAAATTGTCATATTGTTTTCGTCCAATCAATCAATAGATCAGAAAAAGAAAAGCCTCGCAAGGCTGGCATCCATACCCGATGTAGCAGCCTATCGCGCAATAGAAACATATCACAGCAGCCCCGCCGAGCCCGAGCTTGCCAATTGGTCGGCAATGGCACTGCTGGGGAGCAAGATTATTGTGAGCTCCAACCTATCGGGACAGCAGCAAATATATGTATCCTCGGGATTGGGAGGGCTGGAAAAGAGACTCCGCTTCTTTGCCGTTTTCACCACCAACGACCGCGCCACACTCTCCCACATGCAAAAGGAGTTGGTGGAAAGAGAATTCACATTTCAGCTGCAACAGGCTGATGTGGAAATCGAACAGTTTGATGTGAAAGACAACTACTTCACAATCCTTATGCTATTTCCCTTAGAGAATGACCCGCGCATTAGCATTTCGGCCGCAATAGAGGAGGTGAATAAGTATGGCAACTTTCTGGACTCTAAGTTTATCTTCACCAACGTGAAGATTCTTACTGACGAAGAGATACAGCAAGTGCTGGAAAAAGGATTATAGCTATATAACCAAATATCAAAAAGCCGCATCAGACTTTATCTGTGCGGCTTTTGCTCAATAAAGGCGTGAACTCAACTAATCGTCACTTTCATCTACATTATGACAATCACCAACTTCATTTCCTATAGGAATATCTATGTCGGTATCTGTATCAGTATCAGGACCTGTGGAAGAAGCAGCTCCCCCAGAGCCCAAATCGTCACTACTTTTATTGCGTGTAGTAACTCTGGACTTAAGTCTTCTCTGATAGTAATCAAGTAGTTCTTCAAGTTCCCTAAACCATCTGTGACTGATGTGAGAGTCGTTTTTATGACGATTTACCGAGAACTCAACATACGACACAAAAGTCTGCAAAGCAATATAAATCTCCTTACGCAACTCCTTCACATTTAGTGTCATTGCAGCAAGGTCATTATTACGCTTTCGGAAATTCTCCTCAATTGTTGATGTTTCATTCAAAATATACTCAAAGTGTTCATCGAGCCCCAGAAGTTCAAGAGAGCTATCAATCAAGTCATTGTGCAGTCTTGCAGAGTGGAGATCTTTAACCAGTCTTGATTGTAATTCAATACCCGGATAACTGAACAGACGACGAACCGGTCTGACCCATAAATATAAAACTGATGCGGCACTCCTTCGCTCGGGGCTTACAGAAATCCCCTCAGCTTGAATTGACATCATAAGCGAAGACAAATGCTCACGACGCTTGGATGCGTCTTTAATCAACACATCACTCAACTCATGCTTACGACTATAGATGCGTACATCAGAGAGCTTATCAGACTTACTCTTAATTTCATAGTAAGCATCAATAAGTTCTGGTTCCTCAATCTCGTCATTTGAAGGAATCTCGATAATATTATGGATTAGTTGCCCAAATTCGTTGTGACGCAAACGCTGGATAAAACCCAGATTAAGTTTTTTGAAATAAATCTCATTTTTCATTTTAATAATAATTATAAATTAAGAAATAAATTAATCAGGAGTAGCTAATTCCTGTGTAAATATTTACTCTGCAAAGATCAATCACAAAAGGTGCATATCAAAGGACAAAGGTCAACCCCACTTTTCAACACAAACAATAAAAGCCAAAAAGATAACGTAATCAACTATGAAACAAATAATTACCCACTACCAATACAAAAACAATGTACAACTGTTTATTTAACATCACAACCTTTATTGCCCAAGAAACCCTAGTAATAATAAGCCTACGGAGGCACCATCTTGTTAATTATCGTCAAACTACTTTGTAAGTTTCCTACAACATTCTGACTTTTTGGACATTTTTCGGACAAGTGAGGCAGTTGCTTCATATTTAAATTAATCTACCTTAACGCAAAACGGACCCAATAAACATTGATTAAGAATATTATGTGAGATTTTATCTGAGAAACATATCCTACACACCCGAAATACTATATTGTCAAACAACATTATCACCTTAGAGAAGGAAAATGTTGCAATGTCAAACGACACTGCAACATTTGATGTGCCCAAAATCAAAACTACATGTCTACACTGAGTCATTTGATACTTAAAACCCATCAATGTAGGATGACAATGACATATTGCAGCTTCATAAAACCGCATTGTATTAATATGCTGCAACACTTTAAGTTCAAAATGTTACAGTGTATTAATACAATGCACATATAGTATTACCTATTGATTTCCTTTAAACTCAACAAATAATTGACTATTTTTGAGAATTAAAGTTTCAGAAGATGATCCAATCCAAACATATAGTATTTGATTTTGACGGCACAATTGCCGACACCATAGACCTTGCAGTGGGAATGTTCAACAACATTGCGCACGAATATAAGATGGAACCGCTAGACACGGAAGATCAGGAATTGATAAGACGAAACCGCCCACAGGAGCTGCTTAAGACGTTTGGTCTCAACAAAATGAAGTTGACCACTCTGCTGCTTCGCCTCAGGAAGGAGATGGTGCATGCTATTCCCAATATGAAAATGATTCCGGGAATGAAAGATGCATTGCTGCAAATGAAAGAAGCGGGTTACAGACTGGGAGTACTGACTTCGAACTCGGTTGAAAATGTGAGCGAGTTTTTGAAAATAAACGGTGTGGCGGAGATTTTCGATTTTATATATAGCGGCAAAAACCTGTTTGGCAAGTCAAAGGTTATCAACAAGATGCTAAAACGGGAAGGCATATCGAAAGATCAGGTGGTGTATGTAGGCGATGAAACGCGTGATGTGGAGGCGTCGCACAAAGCAAATATCCCCGTTATTGCCGTTACCTGGGGGCTTAATAACAGGGATATTCTTGAAGAAGCAAAACCCAATAAAATTGCTGAACATCCTGATCAGCTTATGGGCTTTGCAAATGATATTATTGGTTGAGAGAAGTCTTAAGACTACTCTTCATCTTCTTTTTTTCTACCCGTACCACGTCTTCTGCCAAAGTCTTTTCTATCGCCCGACTTTCTATCATCGTGGCGGGTGTCGAAACTTTGCGGGCGTTTGCTTATACGGGATTCGAATCCGGAGTTGCGAGAGTCGGAGTCATTTCTTCTGAACTGGCGCGGTTTGCGGTCGCTGTCAAACTTACGGTCTCTGTTGTCGAAACTGCGTCCTTCGTTGTTGCGTGGTTTGAAGTCACGAGGCTTAAAATCTCTGTCGGAATCACGTCTTTGGAAGTCACGGGGTTTGAAACCCCTATCTGAGTCACGCTTTTGATAGTCACGTGGTTTGAAATCTCTGTCGGAGTCACCTCTTTGGAAGTCACGGGGCTTACGATCTCCTCTGTCGAACTTGCGGTCTCTGTCGAAACCACGTCCTACAGTGTTGTGGGGTTTAAAATCTCTTGGACGGCGTTCTCTGTCGGAGTCTCTGCGCTCGTATCTATCGAAAGCACGCCCCACCCGTTCGCCGGGAGCTTCCTCCCTCCTTTCATCTCCTTCTCCTTCCAACTGCTGCTCTTCAGCCTCGCGACGCGAACGGCGGTAACCTTCGCGCGAATTGCGTTCGGCACTGGTAAAACGCTCTGAGCGACGCTCACGCTTTTGTGAAGTTTTGGAACGGTCTTCCTCATCGAAATCAACACGCCTGCCCGAAAATATCTGGTAGTGGCGCAATTCACACTCCAAAGCACCATTATACAGGAAGAACCGCTTGGTGGGCTTCAAGCCAACACTGTCAAACAATTCTTTGCGATAGCTAAGCACATAAACGTCCCAACCTGCAAAAACATGCTTAAATCGCTCACCAATCATGTTGTAAAGTTCACCAAGGTCCTCCACCTTGAGTCGTTCACCGTATGGGGGATTGGTTATCAGCACACCCTCCTCGGCAGGTGCCTCGGCGTATTGCTGAAACGGCATTACAGAAAGGTCAATATATTTGTGAAGTCCCGCATTCTTTATATTTTTCTCGGCAACCGATATTGCCTTAGGAGAAATGTCTGAGCCTATGATACGATGATTAAATTCGCGGGAATGACTATCATCATTATAAATCTCGCTGAACAAATCAGCATCGAAGTCGCTCCATTTTTCAAAGCCAAAGCTGTCTCGATGTATCCCCGGAGGCACACCCAAAGCAATCATGGCAGCTTCAATCAACAGTGTACCCGAGCCACACATTGGATCTATTAAGGTGCTTTCGCCCCTCCATCCAGATTTGAGTATCATGCCTGCTGCCAACACCTCGTTGAGTGGCGCTTCGGTTTGAGCAATACGATAGCCCCGCTTGTGCAGAGAGTCGCCCGAACTGTCTAGCGACAATGTGCATGTTTTGTGTGACACGTGAATGTTAAACACCAGGTCGGGATTGGTAACACTCACCGACGGACGCTTGTTGTATCGCTCCATAAACCAATCGGCAATAGCATCTTTAACTCTGTAGGCAACAAATTTCGAATGACTAAATATGTGAGAAAAGACAACCGCATCAATCGAGAATGTTTTGTCGAGCGAAAGATACTCATCCCAATCCAGCTCCTTGATTGCTTCATATACCTCATCGGCAGTTTCGGCTTTAAACTCATAAATAGGTTTTAAGATTCGCAAGGCGGTACGACAATGTATATTGGTTTTATACATTAAAGCATTATCGCCCGTAAAGGACACCATACGATTGCCGATTTCAATATCTTCGGCACCCAGATTGGTAAGCTCTTCTGCAAGCACATCTTCAAGTTCTGCCATCGTCTTGGCAATCATCGGAAATTTAGGGGACTGAGTCATTCTGTTATTTTATAATTTTGCAACAAAGGTAAAAAGAAAATGAGCACCTTACTCACTGGTAATAAACAAATTCTATAATTTCACTTTAATTTTCACAGCTTTGCCTTCATTATTGAAAGCATCTAGCGGAGTAACAACGTATGTGTAGCGGGTTCGCCCTCCCTCGTAGGGCAGCACAAAAAAGTTTTCTGCCGTGACGGCAACAATGTTTTGTGCTTTGCGTATATCTATTTTATCATTTTTGCCAAATCGGTACACAACAAACTTTTGTGATGTTTCGGGGTTTTGAGCGTCTTTGTTATGCTCCCACGTGAGGAAGTGCATATCTTCAGTAAATACCTGAGTAAGCTTTTTCACCTTGGCAGGCCGACCGCTGTGCATATTAGAATAAGCGGGCACCAAGGCCTTATTGCGATGAATATTGCTTTTAAGCTCATTTGTCACTCCTGATTCGTTTTCCAAAATCTGATAGCCATACCAGTAACTGCTGCCGTGCACTGCCGGAGTTGAGCGTGTTTGTTTGATTTTTGTATTCAGCTCATTTTTATCCATACTGCGTTTTATGTCCTGACCTATATAGAGATGTTCTCCAAAGTTATTTTCGCTCCACCATTTCAGCAAAGTGGAGTAATCGGCTGCCGAATGTCCAATTTCCCAATACAGCTGCGGCATGTTATAATCAATCCATCCTTTTTCGGCCCACAGTTTAACGTCGGCATACAGGTCGTCATAGTTTTGCAGGCCGTTGGTATCACTACCGTTAGGGTCATTGCGTTTGTTACGATAGATACCAAAGGGGCTGATACCAAAACGCACCCAGGGTTTGGTAAGCACAATAGTTTGTTTTATTTCCTGAATCAGAAGATTCACATTATTGCGTCGCCAATCGTCGCGCTGATTTGGGGCATACCCTTGCTGAGATGCATATTGTTCGAAACTTTCGTCGTCGGGAAAGGGAGTTCCGGCAATGGGATAGGGATAGAAATAATCATCCATATGAATAGCGTCGACTTCATAGCGACTAACAATATCGCGCACTACACGGGTTATAAACTCTCTGTTCTCGGGCATCCCAGGGTCAAACAGCAGTTGATTTCCATACTCAACAAACCTGTCAGGCTCGCTCCAATAGAGATGATTGGGTGCAAGCTGCGAGGTGAGGCTGCTTTTCACCCTATAGGGGTTGAGCCATGCATGAAGTTCCATACCACGGCTGTGACATTCATCTGCAAGAAACTCAAGAGGGTCGAAGCCGGGGTCATCAGGCGCTTTGCCCTGCTCGCCTGTCATAAAGCGACTCCAGGGTTCAATAGATGATTTATAGAAAGCATCTGCCTCAGGACGAATCTGAAATATCACGGCGTTGATACCTGCTTCATCAAGCTTTCGCACCATTTCTCTGAGATAGTGTTTCATGGAGGCACTGTTCATTTGTTGATAGCGCGACTGCCAGACTGTTTGTATCCACGCTCCACGAAACTCGTGCTTGGGCGAGTCGCCCATTGTGTAGGTGGTCTTTTTAGATGCTCCGCATGAAGCCAGCACCAACAAAACAGATAGAGTTAGTGCACTAATTAAAAGTTTTCTGAACATTATTTTTATAATAGAATCTGTTTTGAATTTAATATAATTGAGAGTGACCCATTTATTTCATCACAATATAATCGTCAGCACCATGCATTACTGTTTCCACATGTTGTTTTGGGAAAATCACAATGCGGCTGTTGTCTGGATACTTGCGTTCCAAACGAGTGGGTATATTATCCAGAATGGGAATATGCGACACATATCCCTGATGTGCAGAGATAAGAATAATCAAATCGCTTTTCCTTATCACTTCCCCAAACGAGAAGGGATTACTCCAGTCATTGAAAGAATGGAAAGTGAAGTTACTCGCCTTCTTGTCCTGAGATATTATTTGTTGAGTCTCAGGGTCTCCGATATGAATCACGGGAATGGTTAGCTCCGATGATATCTTGGCAACCTTATCTACCCAGAGAGCAAATCCATCTTCCTTCTCAACCAAAGGAGGTGAAATGACTACGATGCGCTGATGGTCGATAAGTTTGTGATTAACATGGCACATAAAAAGGTTTTTGTCCATGTTTTTGATAATCAAATCAACCTTGTCACCCAGAAGTTTTTCCAAAAATCCTACTTTGCCGGGCCAACCCATGATAACAATATCTGACATGGTTTCTCGCGCTGTACGAACAATGCCGTTGGCGGAACTTTGATCTATAGTAGTGATTATATCAACATTTACTTCAGCCGCTGTGGCAGTATCAACAAAGTCTTTCAGATTCTTACGAAAGCTGACTATGTTTTTCTCAGCCTCCTCATCGTTGAGCACCACACCCAACAATGATATGGGATTGACTGAGCGTTTATCTTTCAACAAAAGTGCAAGCTCTACATGATGCCCGATATTGGATGGATTGGCAATAGGAACAAGAATTTTCTCCTGTGCAAAATCACCTAGTGAAGAAGCAGAAAGAGGCTCATTTTCTTCTTCAATAATAATTTGCTTAGCTGCACGCTGGGTAACAAACGATGCCCAGATACAGGTAATCAATATAAGAATGATAGTGCCGTTAAGTATGTGCTCATCAATGATGCCGGCTTTATAACCAACAATGATTACGGCCAACGTAGCAGCGGCATGCGAACTGCTAAGGCCAAAAATCAGTTCGCGTTGCACTACACTATATTTGTAAGTTTTCTGTGTGGCATAGGCTGCCAGCCATTTTCCAATAAGTGCCACAATGGTGAGTGTGCCGGCAATGATGATAGTGGTGACGCCATCCATAACTACAGACAAGTCAACCATCATTCCAACAGAGAACAGAAATACGGGAATAAATAGTGCATTACCTATAAATTCTATACGGTTCATCAGTGCCGATGAATGTGGTATCATTCTGTTGAGTGCAAGACCTGCAGCAAAAGCGCCAATAATTGGTTCGATTCCACCTATCTCTGCCAATAATGCGGCAAAGAAAACCAACAGGAGTACTAATACATAGTTTGAATACTTTTCTGCCTCAGTGCGACGAAAGAACCAACGTGCAATTAACGGAATTACAAAAAAGACTATAAGTGCAAAAATGACTAATGAGATAAGAAGCTTCAGCAAAAAGCCAAACTGAATACCCCCACTTTCATTGTTAGAGAGTATTATTGCCAGAATAATCAACACAGCCGTGTCGGTAAATATAGTTCCTCCTGCTGTTATAGCCACCGCTTCGTTGCGGGCAACACCCAGTCGGCTGACAATGGGATATGTGACCAGTGTGTGTGTTGAGAACATACTTGCAGTCAAGAAACTGGTATTAAAATCATATCCCAAAATATAATGCATGACGGGAAATCCGATTATCAGCGGAATGGCAAAGGTGTAAAATCCAAAGCCAAGACTTTTGTTTCTGTTTCGCGAAAACTCATTTAAATCAAGCTCCAATCCAACAATGAACATTATGTATAGCAAGCCGATGGTTGAAAACAATTCTATACCGGCATGAGAGTTGTCAATCCAATTTAATCCGTGGGGACCAATTAACACACCAGCCAAAATTAATCCAATCACACTTGGAACATTAATTCGCTTCAACAGTATGGGTGCCAAAAAGATAACGAACAATACTATGGTAAATACCACAATGGGGCTTGTGAAAGGTAATGTTAGTTCACTCATAGAGTTTGCAAAAAAATCCTTCATTAACTATTTCTTATTTAGACGTTTTTCTCCTTATATTATGCAAAAATAGAGAAAATATTTCGCAATTATGGATTAACACGCTTTTTTGTGGCTTACAAAGTGATTATATTTGTAGGTTGATATTGATTTTATGAAGAAAGAAAAACAGATAGAACTAAAAGGAGTACGTGTCAATAACCTCAAAAACATTGATGTTGTTATTCCTCGCAATACTTTTACTGTAATCACGGGACTGTCAGGCTCGGGCAAATCCAGTCTGGCTTTCGACACCTTGTATGCAGAGGGACAACGACGATATGTGGAAAGCCTTTCAGCTTATGCACGACAGTTTTTGGGGCGTATGCACAAGCCCGAAGCAGACTATATACGTGGTATACCTCCTGCCATCGCCATAGAGCAAAAGGTAAATACCCGCAACCCGCGCTCGACAGTGGGTACCTCAACCGAAATTTATGAATATATCCGACTGCTGTTTGCTCGTGTGGGAAAAACTATTTCGCCAATATCGGGCGAGGAGGTAAAAAAGCACAACGTTAGCGATGTAATTGCCAAAATGGGGGAATATCGTGAGGGAACTCGTTTGGCTGTTTTCGCATCGGTACAATTGAGAAATGATCGTACTCTGGCAGAGCAACTTGATATCTTGATAAAAGAAGGATTTTCGAGGGTGGATGTTGAAGGTACTTTCTTTAGAATAGACGAATTGCTGGAGCAGCAAAATCTGCCTGAAGCAAAAGATGTACTGCTGGTTATAGACCGACTGTCATGTTCGAGCGAGAAATCGACCATCAATCGACTGTCGGACTCGGTGGAAACGGCATTTTTGGAGGGAAACGGCGAGTGTACGGTAAAATTCTGGACTCCTGAAGGAGTGGACGTATTTGAATTTTCAAATCGCTTTGAGGCCGATGGCATTACATTTGAAGAGCCAACCGACATGATGTTCAACTTCAACAGTCCTGTGGGCGCTTGTCCCAAGTGCGAAGGGTTTGGCAAAGTGGTTGGCATTGACGAAAATCTGGTTATCCCGGACAAGAGCCTTTCTCTGCAGGAGGAGTGTGTGCAGTGCTGGCGTGGCGAAAAGATGAGCGAATGGCGTAAAGAGTTTGTGATGAATGCGCACAAGGTTGATTTTCCTATTCATCGTGCATACTATGACTTGAGTGACGAAGAAAAAGATATTTTATGGAATGGTCGCCGGGATTTGGGGCTGTGGGGAATCAATGATTTCTTCCGTATGCTGGAAGAGAATCTTTATAAAATTCAGTACAGGGTGATGTTGGCACGATACCGTGGAAAGACATTGTGCCCTGTATGTAAAGGACGCAGGTTGAAAAAAGAAGCTAGTTATGTGAAGATAGGTGGAAGGAGCGTAAGCGAACTTGTGGATTTACCTATCACGGAGCTAAGACTTTTCTTTGAAGAACTGAAGCTTAATGATAATGATGCTTTGATAGCAGCGCGTCTGCTAACGGAAATAAACAATCGAATTGCTTTTCTAAGCGATGTGGGCCTGGGCTATCTGACTCTCAACAGATTATCTAACACGCTATCGGGTGGCGAGAGTCAGCGTATTAATCTGGCATCGTCATTAGGCAGCAGTTTGGTGGGTTCGCTCTACATTCTGGACGAACCGAGTATTGGTCTCCACTCTCGTGATACCTATCTGCTGATTAAAGTATTGAAACAATTGCAACAGCTGGGAAATACAGTTGTGGTGGTTGAACACGACGAAGATATTATACGCGCTGCCGACTATATTATAGATATTGGTCCCAAAGCCGGCAGACTGGGCGGAGAGGTGGTTTATCAAGGCAGCGTAGCTGAGCTAACTAGCAAGAGTGACAGTTATACAGTGAAGTATCTGACAGGGGAAGAGAAAATAGAGGTGCCTGCCATTCGTCGAAAATGGAACAACTATATCGAGGTAAAAGGTGCACGCCAGAATAATCTGAAGAATATTAATGTTAAATTTCCACTCAATGCAATGACCGTTGTTACGGGCGTAAGCGGATCGGGAAAATCGTCACTTGTTAATGATGTGCTGAGCAATGCGCTGCACCATCATTATAAAGGAACTGCTCTGCAGCAGTCTGAATTTACAGCTATCGAAGGTGATTTAAATCTGGCTACATCGGTTGAGTTTGTTGATCAAAATCCTATCGGACGCTCGACACGCTCTAATCCTGTAACTTATGTGAAAGCTTATGACGAAATCAGGAAGCTGTTTTCCGAACAACAACTGTCAAAACAGATGAAATACACACCGGCTTTCTTTTCGTTTAATGTGGACGGGGGTAGATGTGAGGAGTGTAAGGGGGAAGGCACAGTGACAGTTGAGATGCAATTTATGGCCGACATTGAGCTGGAATGTGAAGAGTGTAAAGGGAAACGCTTCAAAGAAGATATTCTTGAAGTAGAATACAAAGGTGCCAACATTCACGATGTTTTGGAAATGACCATCGACCAGGCTATTGAGTTTTTTGGAAGCAGTAAAAGCACATCTGAAAAAAAGATTGTCAAAAAAATGCAACCACTGCAGGATGTGGGGTTGGGTTATATAAAGCTTGGACAGTCATCATCTACCCTTTCGGGTGGTGAAAATCAACGAGTGAAACTGGCATTCCATCTGGGAGAAGAAAAGTCTGAGCCAACTATCTTCATTTTCGACGAACCTACCACAGGGCTTCACTTTCACGACATCAAGACATTGCTTGCTGCTTTTGATGCATTGATTGCACGCGGCCACACGGTAATTATTATTGAGCACAATATAGATGTTATAAAATGTGCCGATTATGTAATAGATATTGGTCCCGAAGGTGGCAAAACAGGTGGTCAACTGGTAGGTGTGGGTACGCCCGAAGAGATTGCGAAAAACAAAGACTCTTACACAGGAAAGTTTTTGAAGGAGAAACTATAGACGGTTACAAGTTACGAACAATCCAATAAACAAATATACCGCCAATTACAAAAAGTGCTGCCCACTTACCAAAAAGCATTTTCTCCAATCGGGGAAAGTGCTTTTTGCCATTCATCACCTCAAGATAAAAGCCAAGAAGAAGATATGGCACCAAAAAAAGAATAAGGGCATTGTAATGAAAAGCATCGCCAAAGTTGAGGTGCAGCATGCTATGTATTGCTCTCTGTGAGCCACAGCCGGGACATTCAAAGCCCGTTGTAAGCAAAAAAGGGCATTGGGGAAATATCATCACCTCCTCAGGATTAAAAATATAGAAAACAAAAGCCGCCAACATAAGTGAAATACTAATGAGGGCGGCTATAAATATTTTTCTACTTCTGCTCAAAGCCAAGTAATCAATAATTGTAGATACTGTGTGTTCCTCCGTTAAGAAGATTACTTATCTCTTCAAAATAATTTCCTTTAAGCATCACATAAAGAGCAAATAATCCATATACCAATCCTATAATCAAACCAACGAGAGACCAGATCTTGGCTCGCTGAGACGAGCGCTCGGCTCTGTCGTAATCGCCTGAAAAATATGCGTTATTGACACGGCTGCTGTATATAAGCGCCACAACTCCAAATGGTGTATTGCAGCACAATGTTACCAAAATTGCCTGCCAAAGCCATGTATTTGGTTTTAATGGTGGTATATCTTGCTCCACGTTACTATGTGGAGAAACAGGAGGTGTATCTTGATAATTCATATTAATTATATAATTCCTGTTTTATATCAAATAGAATATACTGAAGAACTGCTGAACACTTCGCCAATGCTTGCAATACCTATTCCGAATATCAGCATTGAAACAAGTGCCAGGATAGCAACCAATATCCATCCGATACTTATCCAGAAAGTTATCTTTGTCCATCTCTTGGCCTGTTTTGAAGCTTCTGCCGAAGCCGCATACTCGCCGCGCAGAAATAAATTCTCAACCTTAGCGGCATGAACTATTGCAATTATCCCTAACAAACTAAAGAGACTACTACATAATATGAACGGCAGGACCGTCACCAAAATTGACTCAACAAGCCATGGTTTTGGCATTTCAGCAATGGGACGAGAAGGCTCTGTTGCCGGTTGAGATGGTGGTTTGGGCATCGATACTGTTTCTTGCGATGGATAATAACCCGCACTGTCAGAAAATAAAAAACTTAGCTCTGCTACTTCGCCTGCCGGCTTCCATTCACTCATACCCTGAGTCCACACAAGCGTGCTTTTACTAACACCCTCTTGCCTTAGTTCGTCTGCAGTATAGCTCCCACGCTGTTTTCCTTCGTTGTTAATATAAAAGTATCGGTTCATAGCTATCTTTTTTAATTAGTTATAATCGTCCGGAGTTATTTCAATTTTACGAATAAGCACACCGTGTTCATCATTATATATGTACTCTATGTTTATATTATTATCAGTGAAAATTTTCAAACCCGGGTTTAACTGAAAAGCTTCCCGAATATTTTTGCGGGTCTGTACTTCCATAGCACTCATTAGCGAGTCCGGATTGTCTGTATTAATGACCTGATAATTATATTGAAATATATTTCCAGGTGCAACATTTGCACCGATAAACATTGTGTACTCGTCAAGTTGGGCAGGTGCCGACTGATTTAGGTCTTCTGCCATTTTGTTTAACTGTGTGTTAAGCTTTTTATCCCCATTGCATCCGACAATTAACAAAAATGCCAGTAATGAAAGGAGTAAAAAATATTTATTTCTCATAATCTTTAAATATTACTACAAATTTAGAAATAAATGTCATTAGTGTGAAGCTTTTTATCCATTATTTATAATCAGATTGTTACAACTGCACGTTCAGACTCCTGAAATTTACGATTAGCAGCTATTGGATACGCTAATTATTACTGTCTAAATTATAGAATGACCTAAAAAAACTTTGGCAGGATGTCGTCACGACACCCTGCCAAACATTGTTAACCTTAAATCTAATACTATTATGAAAAAACCACGATGCAAATATAAAAAAGAAATCAAAAACAAACAAATATTTTCAATAGTATTTTAATTTTATTTTTTTACTTACACTTTGATAGTTCAATATTTCATACTGTGGGGAGTCCCATTCCTGTTATTTTACGGTACAAGTCAAGAGCATACACATCCGTCATACCCGATATATAATCAACAATCACCTGTAACCTCGAATACAAATCGTCAGAATCAGATAAATACTGAATAGGTATTCGCTGCAAAAGCAATTTAGAGTATGCATGATCTGGATTTAAAGCAGCTTTGGTGAAAACATCAAGCAAGTAGCCAATGATTCTGTATCCGGCAAGTTCAATATCGACTACATCTTTTGATTTGTAAATATGTTGAAATGCAAATTCAGAACAAAGGTCGTACTGCGTTTTTATTTTCTCATCCATATTATCAATAAGTGAACCGACGAAAGATCCTGAAAGAATATACTCTTCATTTTCAAGGAAAACATTGGCACACTCTCTTATAAGCAAACCAATTACACTTGCTCGCAAATACGCAATTTGCTCGTTGACATCACTCACCAAAGACATATTGGTGATTCTACGCTCTCGTCTGTCACCTTCAAAAAAACCAAGTAAGAATTCAATGGTTTTTTCAGTAGATATTAAATTCAGTTTGTGAGCATCTTCAATATCCATTATTTGATAGCAAATATCATCAGCCGCCTCCACCAGATACACCAATGGATAACGCACAAACTTCAAGGGTTCTTTGTTCAGTTTAATTATTCCCAGATCGGCAGCTATAATGTTGTAGGCACTCTCTTCTGATGCAAAAAAGCCAAACTTATTTTTACCACCACTCAATACCGATGAATATGGATACTTAACCACTGAAGCCAAAGTTGAATAAGTCATTGCAAATCCGCCTTTACGTTTTCCTCTAAACTGATGCATCAGCAACCTGACAACATTTGCATTTCCCTCAAAATATGTAAAGTCACTCCATCTTCCTCCTTCATTCTCAACTTTAGATTGCAAAACACGCCCTTCTCCTTCTGAGAAAAATGTTGACATTGCCTTCTCTCCTGAATGTCCAAAAGGAGGATTGCCCATATCGTGAGCCAAACAAGCTGCAGCCACAATTGCACCTATTTCTTCAAAGCTGGCCGACACTTCAGGATACTTTTCTCTAAGTTCATATCCCACTATGTCGCCTATAGAGCGCCCCACACTTGATACTTCAAGACTATGGGTAAGCCTGTTATGCACAAATACGCTACCGGGTAACGGAAATACTTGTGTTTTGTTTTGCATACGTCTGAAAGGTGAAGAAAAAATCAAACGGTCATAATCACGCTGAAATTCAGTACGATCATGTTTTTTGTCAGGACTATATTCTTCCATCCCAAACCGTTTTGAAGATATAAGTTGTTCCCAGTTCATCATAGTTGTATGTGATATTTTATAACCACAAAGATAAGAGATTGTAGTTGAATAAAAACAGAACATTCTAATACATCTCAAGCACAACTTATAGTTTTTTTATTTTTTTGTACCAATATTTTAGTCAATATCTACAATATGGATTAATTTTGTGCATTAAACTTATATAAGATAAATGGCAGAAAATTTGAAGCACGAATGTGGTATCGCACTGATTCGCTTGCTTAAACCCCTCGATTATTATCACAAGAAGTATGGTACATGGCAATATGGCCTTAACAAGCTATATTTGTTAATGGAGAAACAACACAACCGCGGTCAGGAAGGTGCCGGACTTGGGGCTGTGAAGCTGGAGGCTACTCCGGGAAATGAATACATCTTTAGAGAACGCGCACTCGGTTCGGGAGCAATCACAGAAGTTTTTGAGAAAGTGCACGAATCTATCAATAAATTCTCTCCCGATGAAATTGCAAACGCAAAGTTTGCAACAAAGAACATACCCTATGCTGCCGAATTATTTATTGGTCATCTGCGCTATAGCACAACGGGAAGGACAAGTCTGAGCTACGTACATCCATTGTTGCGACGCAACAACTGGTCGTCGCGCAGCCTGGCACTCGCTGGCAACTTCAATATGACCAATACTGACGAGATGTTTGAAAAACTTCTATCAGAAGGTCAACACCCCAGAGACTATGCCGACAATTTTGTGATGCTGGAGTCTATTGGTCACAATCTGGACAGAGAGGTGCAATATCAGTATGACAAACTCCCTCACAAAGAACTATCAGGTTGTGAGATAAGTGACAAGATTGCCGAAAATTTGGATATCCCTTTTTTGTTAAGGCGCTCGAGCCAATTATGGGACGGTGGATACGCATTGTGTGGCCTTGTTGGTTGCGGTGATTCTTTTGTAATGAGAGACCCGTGGGGAATACGCACAGCTTTTTATTATCACGATGACGAGGTGGTGGTTGTAGCATCAGAACGCCCTGTAATTCAAACTGCTTTTAATTTAACAAAACACTACGTAAAAGAGTTACAGCCCGGAGAGGCACTTATTGTGAAAAGAAACGGAACAATAAAAACATCTCAAATACAAGAACCAAAGGAGGAAATTACTCCCTGTTCATTTGAACGAATTTATTTCTCACGAGGATCGGACTACGACATATATCGTGAAAGAAAAAAACTGGGAGAACTTCTTATACCTAAAATTGTTGAAACAATAGATGGCGATTTTGACAACACTGTTTTCTCGTTTATCCCTAACACAGCTGAAGTGGCATATTTCGGTATGCTTGAGGGATTGGAAAAGTATTTTAATCACCAAAAAGCCATAGAACTTGTTGAAAAACAGGGTCAGTTGACCTCGGAGGAGGTTGATGCTATTCTTTCAAAAACAGTTAGGGCAGAGAAGGTTGCCATTAAGGATGTTAAGCTGCGTACATTTATTGCTCAGGGAAAATCGAGAGAAGACCTAGCCACACACGTCTATGACATAACTTACGGTTCACTGGAACGAGGAAAAGACAAACTGGTCATTATAGACGACAGCATTGTGCGAGGCACAACACTTAAAAACAGCATTATTAAGATCTTGGACAGGCTTGACCCGAAAAAGATAATTATAGTCTCATCATCTCCGCAAATTAGATACCCTGATTGCTACGGTATAGACATGTCTAGAATGAGCGAGTTTATTGCATTCAGAGCAGCAATTGCCCTTCTTAATGAAAGGGGAATGCATAATATTATAAAAAGCGTATATGAAAAATGTATCGCCCAAAGAGATAAACCGAAAGAAGAGATTGTAAACTATGTTAAAGAGATATACGAACCTTTTACTGATGAAGAGGTTGCAGACAAGGTTGCAGATTTACTCATAACACCCGACATTAAGGCAGAGGTTAAAATAGTATATCAGAAGATTGAAGATTTGCACAAAGCCTGCCCCAATCACAAGGGTGACTGGTACTTTTCGGGCAACTACCCCACACCGGGCGGGAACAGGGTTGTGAACGAAGCTTTTATCAATTATATAGAAAAAGAAGAAAACAGAACTTATCAGTATTCATTGAGCTTTAGAAAAAACGGCGGATGATAGAAAGAATAATCATATTAGATAATGTAGATCCTGTTGTGTTTTTTGGTGTTAACAATAATAACATACAGTTACTAAAGACATTATATCCCAAACTACGCATTATGGCCAGGGGCAATGTAATAAAGGTAAGCGGGGAGGAAACTGCGATAGCTGACTTTGAAGAAAAGATTGAACATCTTGAAAAGTTCAGCATTGAAATGAATGTGCTGAAAGAGGAAGACATTATTGATATTGTGAAGGGCAAATCGCCTATGATAGCAAAAGTTGATAATCTGATTATTCACGGAATGAACGGGAAGCCGATTCTGGCACGTACGCCAAATCAAAAAAGACTTGTCAACACATTTGACGATAATGATATGGTATTTGCTATTGGTCCTGCCGGATCGGGCAAAACATATACCGCAATTGCTCTTGCTGTGAAGGCATTGAAAACAAAGCAGGTGAGAAAAATAATTTTGAGTCGACCCGCTGTTGAAGCAGGTGAGAAACTTGGATTTCTGCCCGGCGATATGAAAGAGAAAATCGACCCATATTTGCAACCTTTATACGATGCATTGGAAGATATGATTCCACCTGTAAAGCTGAAGGAATATTTAGAGAACAAGGTTATACAGATAGCTCCTCTCGCATTTATGAGAGGACGCACACTAAATGATGCAATCATTATTCTAGACGAGGCACAAAACACAACCAAACAGCAGATTAAAATGTTTTTAACTCGGTTGGGATTAAATGGGAAAATGATTATCACGGGTGATATAACACAAATAGACCTGCCTCGCTCAGAGCAGTCAGGATTGATTCATGCTATGAATGTGTTGAGAAATATCAGGGGAATAGACACTATTGTGTTTGACAAGAAAGATATTGTAAGACATAAACTAGTGCAGAGAATTGTGGAAGCATATGAAAGAGAGAGCGACAGAACAAAGGCCGCCAAAGAAAAAAGAGAGGAACCTGCAAATAACTCAGAAACATAAATAACAGATAAACAATAATAAAAAATCATTCGTTATGAGCAATTCATTAACAAAAACAAATTATAACTTTCCGGGACAAAGTCACGTTTATCACGGAAAGGTACGTGACGTTTATAGCATTGGCGACAATAAGCTGGTCATGATTGTCAGTGACAGAATATCAGCATTTGATGTTGTATTGCCACAAGGGATCCCTTATAAAGGGCAGGTGCTAAATCAAATCGCCGCTAAGTTCCTTGATGCAACATCCGATATTGTTCCCAACTGGAAACTGGCAACTCCTGACCCTATGGTAACTGTAGGTTTAAAATGCGAACCATATAAAGTAGAAATGGTTATCCGTGGGTATATAACCGGCAGTGCATGGCGCGACTATAAAAAAGGAGCACGCAATATTTGTGGGTTGCCATTACCCGATGGATTGCGCGAGAATGAAAAATTTGACAAACCAATTATAACTCCCACCACCAAGGCAGACGAAGGACACGATGAAAATATTTCGCGTGAAGAAATTATTGCGCAGGGATTGGTTAATGAAGAAGAATATGCATTGTTGGAGAAATACACCTACGAATTATTTCAACGCGGTACTGAAATAGCCGCAGAAAAAGGATTGATACTGGTTGACACAAAATATGAGTTTGGCAAGAAAGATGGAAAAATATATCTGATTGACGAGATACACACTCCGGACTCTTCCAGATATTTTTATAGCGAAGGATACGCAGATAGATTTGAAAAAGGTGAGGAACAGAAACAACTCTCAAAGGAATTTGTTAGAAAATGGCTAATGGATAATGGGTTCCGGGGACAGGAAGGACAGGTCGTGCCCGAAATGAGTGAAGAGTATTGCAACAGTGTTTCGGAAAGATACATTGAACTTTATGAAAAGATTGTGGGAGAAAAGTTTGTAAAAGCTGACATAAAAGATTTGGAAAAGCGCATTGAACGAAACATTACTGATTATTTGAACGCATAAGACTGCAATTACAAAGAGAATATGAAATATAAAGTAGAAGGTGTAACTCCTTACGCTAATAACAAGTCAAAGAGGGGGCAAATAATTGAGATGTTCGACAATATTGCACCAAAGTACGACAAACTAAATGGTATTCTTTCGATGGGTGTTGACAATTACTGGCGTAGGGATGCTATCAAAGAATTGAAGAAATATGCACCAAAGAGCATTATTGATATAGCTACGGGCACTGGCGACTTTGCACTACTTGCAAACAGCGTTCTAAAGCCTGAAAAGATTGTAGGTGTTGATATTTCTAAAGGGATGCTGGAAGTCGGTGAAGAAAAAGTAGCAAGAAGAGGATTACAGAATGACATTTCTTTTGAAGTGCAGGATAGTGCAGATATGACTTTTGAGGACAATGCTTTCGATGCTGCTACGATATCTTTTGGCGTTCGGAACTTTGAGGATATTGATAAAAGCTTTAAAGAGATTCTCAGAATTCTTAAGCCCGGTGGTGTATTTCTTTTTATTGAGCTAACCTCTCCAGAGAAAAACCCTATGAAGAAAATGTATCAGTCATATACCAAATATGTGATGCCAAAGCTTGCTGGGATTATGAAAACTGAACAACAAGCGTATGAATATCTTCCAGACTCGATAGCTGCGTTTCCTCAAGGCAGAGAAATGATGCTGATTTTGCAGAAAAATGGATATACAAATATTAGGCTAAGAAGATATACGTTGGGAATTGCCACACTTTATATAGCAGAAAAGCCATTGGATTAAGGAATGATTATGAAATTTGGACTAATAGGTTATCCGCTGACACATTCTTTTTCAGCAAAGTTTTTTAATGAGAAATTCAAGAGAGAGAAGATTGATGCTGAATACTTAAACTTTGAGATAGATGACGTTCAGAAAATTAAGGATATTGTCGTTGGCAACCCCGATCTGAAAGGACTTAATGTCACAATTCCATATAAAGAAACAGTTATCCCTTTTTTGCACGAAGTGTCATACGAGGCAAAGAAGATTGGTGCAGTAAATGTGATAAGAATCGAACGAAACTCACACAATCCTGTATCGGTAATTCTAAAAGGATATAACTCAGATTACATTGGCTTTAAGAACTCGCTTACACCTCTACTGAGTCCACACATACACAAAAAAGCATTGATTTTAGGTACAGGAGGAGCATCTAAGGCTGTGGCTCACGCTTTATCTGATCTCAGTATTGAATGGAAATATGTATCGCGCACATCGAGCAATAACAAATTAACCTATGATGTAATAAACGAGCAAGTTATGGCTGAATATAATGTTATAGTAAATGCTTCACCCGTTGGTACTTTCCCAAATATTGACCAGGCACCTGCATTGCCATATCAGTTTGTAACTACCAAACATCTGTTTTACGACCTAGTTTATAATCCTGCCGAAACTTTGTTTATGAAGAAAGGGAAAGAATTGGGTGCAACTGTCAAAAATGGAGCTGAAATGCTTGAGCGGCAGGCATTGGCTGCATGGGAAATCTGGAATAAATAAAAGAGGCTGTCTCACAATGAAGTTTTACTTCATTAGACAGCTTCTTTT